>NZ_PUJV01000051.1:0-8295 GCF_011189495.1 Photorhabdus stackebrandtii | reverse complement strand
CACAACGCGCTGCCCCTCGCCAGAAAGTCTATGTCGTTAAATATGCGGATGACTTCGTCATTTCCGGGAGTGCGAAAGAAGTACTGGAAGAACGGGTGAAACCTGCTGTAGCTGCCTTTCTCAGAGAACGGGGTCTGGAGCTCTCAGCAGAGAAAACCCGGATAACGCATATCGACGAGGGTTTTGATTTTCTCGGCTTCAACATACGCAAATACCGTGACAAGTTGCTGATAAAACCAGCAAAAAGCGCAGTCAAACGTATGCTGAGGAATATGCGAGAGCTGATCAAAACCAATGCAACCGCCAAAACGGAAAACCTGATCCGGCAACTCAACAGAAAGTTGAGAGGCTGGGCCAATTATTACCGTCATGTTGTGTCGAAAAAGACCTTTGCTTACGTTGACCATCAGGTGTTTCAGGCTCTGCTTATCTGGATAAATCGACGACATCCAAATAAATCAGCCCGATGGAAGCAAAAGCGTTATTTCCGTCGCCTTGGTTTACGTCAATGGACTTTCTTCTCGATGTTCAGAAATGTGAAGGGAGAACAGGGATATCTCGACCTGTTCTCAATGGCGAGTACCCCGATCGTCCGCCACATCAAGATCAGAGCCAATGCGACCCCTTATGATCCGACATACCGACAGTACTTTGAGCGTCGTGCGCGGATCAGATAGCCCGAAGCGGAGCATAAGGGAAGGGATTTATCCAGGAGTAAAACTCGTTGGGTTACCGGGTCATTATCAGGCCTTAGTAAGGCTTGAGCCGTGTGCGCTGAAAGGTGCACGCACGGTTCTTAGAGGGCTGGAGACAGGTAACTGTCTCTGGCTACTCTGCGAAAAACGCCACCGGCTCACATTAAGTGATAATGGGCTCGCATTTATCCAGCCCGGCCCGCAATCCATTTCGCCGGGCTCACAATAACTGCAAATGAAATTTAACTGCCAGCGTCTTTCTCCAATCCCACCCTTATAGCGCCTGTCCAGGCGAAATTATCCTGATTGCTGTATGATTTTCTTTGCAGCCTGAACGGCTGTACAACATAAACAGGAGAATATCATGAGCACATCGCTGTTCAGCAAAACCCCGACGGTCACGGTTCTCGATAACCGCGGCCTGACCGTGCGCGACATCGCGTACCATCGCCATCCCGGCTCCCCAGACGTTACCAGTGAGCGCATCACCCGCCATCAGTACGATGCCCGCGGCTTTCTGACGCAGAGCGCCGACCCGCGCATGCACGACGCCGGGCTGGCGAACTTCAGCTACCAGACCGACCTGACCGGCAACGTTCTGCGTTCACAGGGCGTGGATAATGGCATCACCGTGGCGCTGAACGATGCCGCCGGCCGGCCGTTTCTGGCGGTCAGCAACATCAGCACTGCCGGTGATGGCACAGAGGACAGAAGTCAGGCGGTGACCCGCAGCTGGCAGTATGAGGACTCAGAACTGCCGGGCCGCCCGCTGAGCATTACGGAACAGGCCACCGGGGAAGCCGCCCGCATCACGGAGCGCTTTGTTTATGCCGGTAACTCTGTTGAGGAGAAGGCCCTGAACCTCGCCGGGCTGTGCGTCAGCCACTACGACACGGCAGGCCTGACGCAGACCGACAGCGTGGCACTTACCGGCGTGCCGCTCTCCGTCACCCGCCGCCTGCTGAAGGACGCGGACAATCCTGACGCCGTGGCTGACTGGAAGGGGACAGACGCCTCCGTCTGGAACGACCTGCTTGATGCTGAAACATACACCACCCTGTCCACGGCTGACGCCACCGGGGTGATGCTGACCACCACGGATGCGAAGGGAAACCTGCAGCGGGTGGCCTACGACGTGGCGGGCCTGCTGTCGGGCAGTTGGCTGACGCTGAAGGGCGGAAAAGAACAGACTGTCGTGAAGTCCCTGACATACTCTGCCGCCGGGCAGAAGCTGCGCGAAGAGCACGGCAACGGCGTGGTGACCACCTACACGTATGAAGCAGAGACGCAGCGCCTGACTGGCATTAAAACGGAACGTCCGGCAGGACACGCCTCAGGTGCGAAGGTGCTGCAGGACCTGCGCTATGAGTATGACCCGGTGGGCAACGTCCTGAAAATAACCAGCGACGCCGAGGAGACCCGCTTCTGGCGCAACCAGAAAGTGGTGCCGGAAAATACGTACGCCTATGACAGTCTGTACCAGCTGGTCAGCGCCACCGGCCGCGAGATGGCAGGGGCCGGTCAGCAGGGCAGCAGCTTACCCTCCGCCACCGTTCCCCTCCCCACCGACAGCTCTGCGTTTACAAACTATATCCGTAGCTATACCTATGATGAAGGCGGCAATCTGACGCAAATCCGTCACAGTGCCCCCGCGACAAACAACAGTTACACCACAAACATCACCATAAGCGACCGCAGCAACCGGGGCGTGCTGAGCATGCTGACGGAAAATCCCTCCGACGTGGACGCGCTGTTCACGGCGGGCGGACAGCAGAGTCAGCTGCAGCCGGGGCAGAGTCTTGTCTGGACGCCGCGCAGCGAGCTGCTGAAGGTGACGCCGGTGGTGCGTGACGGCGGTACGGATGACCGCGAGAGCTACCGCTATGACGCGGGCAGCCAGCGCGTGCTGAAGGTCAGCGCACAGAAAACCGGTAACAGCGTGCAGACGCAGCGGGTGCTGTACCTGCCGGGTCTGGAGCTACGTACGACAAAAGCCGGCGATACGCTAACGGAAAGCCTGCAGGTGATTACCGCGGGCGAGGCGGGCCGTGCGCAGGTGCGGGTGCTGCACTGGGAGAGCGGTACGCCGGAGGGTGTCAGCAACGACCAGCTACGCTACAGCTATGACAACCTGACGGGCAGCAGCGGGCTGGAGCTGGACGGGGACGGAAACGTCATCAGCCTGGAAGAGTACTACCCGTATGGCGGAACGGCGTTGTGGACGGCCCGCAGCGCGGTGGAGGCGGAGTACAAAACCGTGCGTTACTCGGGCAAGGAGCGTGACGCAACGGGGCTGTACTACTACGGGTACCGGTACTACCAGCCGTGGGCGGGGCGGTGGCTGAGTGCGGACCCGGCGGGGACGGTGGACGGGCTGAACCTGTTCAGAATGGTGCGGAATAATCCGCTCACATTAAAGGATAACGATGGGCTAAAACCAATAAATGAAAATTTCAGAGAAAATAAAGGCGATCTGGTTTATGGGCTGGCTGCCCCCCGAGGAGCTTATATATCAACGGCAATAGGGCGCCCATTCATTCCAGACAATAAAGATGCACCTGCTTCAATTATTGATTTATATAACAATACGGTTTCTGGACAAGCCCTTCTTAGCGTTGATTTAAAAATACTGCAAGACTTCATTAAGTCACCAAAAAAACATGAAAAAAAACTAGCCCCCCCATCTAACATTAAAGAGTTGGTAAAAAAATCCAGGGATTATCCTCTGTGGGAGGATTATTTTCTGGTAGGGGAAAATAACCCCAAATTTAACATTGCATCCATATATAAAGAGGTCAGAAAAGATGCAGGAAAGACCCAGTATCATGAGTGGCATAGGGCGGGAGCACAAATGGCACCTAAGCTACTTTGGAAACGAGGGAGTAAGTTGGGTATTGAAATGGCGGCCAGCGGTGCTGGTAATAAAATCCATTTTGTTCTTGATGAACTGGATATATCAAATATTGTAAATAAGGAAGGCCCGGGGGGGCAATCTATAACGGCCAGTGAGTTACGTTATGCGTACAGAAATCGTGAAAGACTGACTGGAAATATACATTTTTACAAAAATAATGCTGAAACTGGCGCACCATGGGATACAAATGCTGAACTGTGGGCATCTTATCACCCCAAATCAAAGCATAAAGGAAATGAATCGACACACATAATGGCGCAAAGGAGAAATGGTAGTCTGTTCAGATCTATGAGAAAGGCTTTCTCGAGAAATTAATTCTCTAACATTTTCACTAATAATAGGCTCCTTCGCATAAGAAATGTGTAGGAGCCAATATAATCATTGGTTCGATCAACTTTTCTCAGCGTACACTAATTGAAAATGAAATTAGCTACCATCATGGAATTGATCGTCCCGTTTAAGTAGACTCAAAGAAGGCAATCCGGTGAGACAGTTTTTCTGTCTCATTAGGGTTGTTTTTCACTCATCCTGGTGTTACGTTTTCATCATCTAGAGTTAAACGAGACAGTTTTCATTATTATGGCACTTTACGGCTACGCCCGTGTTTCAACCAGCGACCAGGATCTGACCCTGCAGACACAAATTCTCCGCGCTGCCGGTTGTGAAATCATTCGTGCAGAAAAAGCCAGCGGAAACAGCCGGAATGGAAGGAGCGAGTTGCAGCTATTACTGGAGTTCCTGCGCCCCGGAGATACGTTGATGGTGACCCGCGTGGATCGCCTGGCCCGCAGCATTAAGGACCTGCAGGATATCGTGTATGCCCTGAATCAGCAGGGCGTAACGCTCAGGGCAACGGAACAGCCCGTGGACACGCGCTCGGCAGCAGGTAAAGCCTTCCTCGATATGCTGGGTGTTTTCGCTGAGTTTGAAACCAACCTGCGACGTGAACGCCAGATGGAAGGTATTGCCGCGGCGAAAGCGCGGGGCGTGTACCGGGGAAGGAAACCTTCCATAGATCCTGCTGAGGTATATCGTCTGTATACCACGGAGAAGATGGGGGCTACGGCCATCGCCCGTCAGCTCGGGATCGGGAGAGCGTCAGTGTACCGGGCGCTGGAAAATTATGAGCAGCCGGCGTAGCGCTATTCCGGCTGATTCTCTGTTGCAACTGCGGCAACGGCTCGATCGCCTGCCGCCAAAAAGCCCTGAACGGGCCACCCAGATTGCCGCTGCCGCTCAGTTGTATGGTATTTCAGTCACGACGGTCTATCGCGCTCTTCGTCTGGTTCTCAGACCACGCACAGCTCACCGCCGCGATCATGGCCAGCCACGGATACTCCCCCCATCTGAACTGGAACATTACTGTGAACTGATTGCCGCGCTAAAACTGCGAACGACGAATAAATCCGGTCGCCATCTGTCAACCGGGCGGGCAATACAGTTGCTGGAAGAGCACGGTGTGGAGACCGCTCAGGGATTGATAAAAAGTCCCAAAGGCTTGCTTAGTAAGCAGACCATCAATCGCTGGCTTTCCCGCTGGCGTCTCGACCAGCCCCGCCTGCTACGGGAGCCTCCTGCGGTGAGGTTTCAGGCTGAAAACAGCAATGACTGCTGGCAGTTTGATATGTCACCATCCGACCTCAAACATATCGAGCGGCCTGTCTGGGTTGACCCCACCCGTGGTGAACCCACGCTGATGCTGTTCAGCGTGGTGGATGACCGGAGTGGGGTTACCTACCAGGAATACCGGTGTGTGTATGGTGAGGATGCGGAGTCAGCGCTGCGTTTTCTCTTTAACGCCATGGCACCAAAAGCCAGGTCTGATTTTCCTTTCCAGGGCCGCCCGAAAATGCTGTACCTCGATAACGGACCAGTGGCCAAAAGCCATGTCTTCCAGAATGTGATGCAGTCCCTGAAAGTTGACTGGCTGACGCATACACCGGCAGGTAAGGATGGCAACCGGACGACGGCGCGGTCAAAAGGTAAAGTCGAGCGTCCTTTCAGGACCGTCAAAGAGGCGCATGAAACCCTGTACCATTTCCATAAGCCAGAGACGGAACTGCAGGCCAACGAATGGCTCTGGAACTATCTGAGTCGTTACAATGCGCAGCGTCACCGCAGCGAGAAACACTCCCGACTGGAGGACTGGCTGGCAAATATCCCCCAGGATGGCGTGAGAGATATGTGCAGCTGGGAACAATACTGTCGGTTCGCCCGGGAGCCTGAATCCCGCAGGGTGGGTGTTGATGCACGGGTAACGATAGACGGCACCTCATGGGAAGTTGAACCGGATATGGCGGGTGAAACCGTCATTCTGCTGTGGGGGCTGTTTGACGAAGAGATGTATGTGGAGTTTATCGGTGAAACATGGGGGCCTTATTATCCGGTGTCGGGGCCTGTGCCGCTACACCGTTACCGGACGTTCAGGCGTGGTAAAGCGGCTGAACGGGCCGATCGTATCCATGCTCTGGCCAGACAGCTGAACATCCCCATCAGCGCGTTGTCCGGCAGCGATCTCCGCATGGTCAGTGATGACACTCAGCAGCGCATTGATGAGTTGCCACATCAGCCCTTTGATGCCCGAAAATTTGAATACCACTTTCCCACCGTTATTGCGGCAAAACTGGCAATTGCCGACGATCTGGCCATACCGCTGGCCAGGATGTCGGATGAAGACCGGGCGTTTATCGACAATATTCTGACTGAGACGCTTAACCGTAGTGAAGTACTCGCCCGCATCAGAGACTATTTTCGTAACAGACAATCAGGAGAAGACCATGCGGGTTGAAGTGATGGAGCATTATGGACTGACGCAGTCTATTGAACAGGCGGGATATTATGAAACTGCCCACCATAAACAGTTGATGAAAGACATTAAAGGAGCGATACGCGAAGGACGACTGATAGCCGTCTGTGGCGTGGTCGGGAGTGGCAAAACGGTTACCCTGCGACGCCTGCAGCAGCAACTGATAGATGAAAACAAAATTATTGTCGCCCGCTCCCTGTCGGTGGACAAACACAGCGTCCGGCTTGCCACGCTGATTAACGCCCTGTTTTACGACCTGGCGCAGGATAAGCAGGTGCAGATCCCCAAACAGGGTGAACGCCGCGAGCGGGAACTGCAGGAGCTGGTCAAAAAAGGTAAGCGCCCGGTGGCACTGTTTGTTGATGAGGCGCATGACCTGAACGGTAATACACTGACGGGGCTCAAACGGCTGATGGAAGTGGTTGAAGACGGCGGTGGACGGCTGTCTGTCGTTCTGGCTGGTCACCCAAAACTGCGTAATGACCTGCGTCGTCCGACGATGGAGGAAATCGGTTATCGCACCGATATTTTTACGCTGGACGGCATCACCGGCAGCCAGCGCGAATATATCCAGTGGTTGCTGAAGACCAGCACCGGAAAGGGTAAGCCGGAAGATATTCTGACGACCGAAGCCGTTGACCTGCTGGCGATGAAACTTCGTACACCACTACAGGTCCAGTTGCACCTGACGCTGGCGATGGAAGCAGGATACCAGACAGGTGAAAAACCGATTACAGCCACGCTGGTTGAATCCGTTCTGTCACGTCAGCTGGATGATTTGGAACCGACACTCACGCGACATGGCTACCGGCTGAAAGATATGGTGGAGCAGTTCGATGCAAAACCTGCTGAAATCAGGGCATTATTTAACAATCAGTTAGACCCTGCCCGCACAGCCGAGCTACGCGACAGAATGCTGGCGGTCGGCCTGCCGATATGACGATGTCTATTTGCAGTTATTGTGAGCCCGGCGAAATGGATTGCGGGCCGGGCAGGATAAATGCGAGCCCATTATCACTTAATGTGAGTCGGTGGCGTTTTTCGCAGAGTAGCCAGAGACAGGTAACTGTCTCCAGCCCTCTAAGAACCGTGCGTGCGCCTTTCAGCGCACACGGCTCAAGCCTTACTAAGGCCTGATAATGACCCGGTAACCCAACGTGCTTTACTCCTGGATAAATCCCTTCCCTTATGCTCCGCTTCGGGCTATCTGATCCGCGCACGACGCTCAAAGTACTGTCGGTATGTCGGATCATAAGGGGTCGCATTGGCTCTGATCTTGATGTGGCGGACGATCGGGGTACTCGCCATTGAGAACAGGTCGAGATATCCCTGTTCTCCCTTCACATTTCTGAACATCGAGAAGAAAGTCCATTGACGTAAACCAAGGCGACGGAAATAACGCTTTTGCTTCCATCGGGCTGATTTGTTTGGATGTCGTCGATTTATCCAGATAAGCAGAGCCTGAAACACCTGATGGTCAACGTAAGCAAAGGTCTTTTTCGACACAACATGACGGTAATAATTGGCCCAGCCTCTCAACTTTCTGTTGAGTTGCCGGATCAGGTTTTCCGTTTTGGCGGTTGCATTGGTTTTGATCAGCTCTCGTATATTCCTCAGCATACGTTTGACTGCGCTTTTTGCTGGTTTTATCAGCAACTTGTCACGGTATTTGCGTATGTTGAAGCCGAGAAAATCAAAGCCCTCGTCGATATGCGTTATCCGGGTTTTCTCTGCTGAGAGCTCCAGACCCCGCTCTCTGAGAAAGGCAGCTACAGCAGGTTTCACCCGTTCTTCCAGTACTTCTTTCGAACTCCCGGAAATGACGAAATCATCCGCATATTTAACGACATAGACTTTCTGGCGAGGGGCAGCGCGTTGTG
>NZ_PUJV01000050.1:0-8523 GCF_011189495.1 Photorhabdus stackebrandtii | reverse complement strand
GTCCGGGGGTGGAGGAAGCGGCCGTTATCGCCCGTGAAGATATCCCGGGTGACAAACGGTTAGTGGCCTATCTCCGGCCGCAGGCGGGTGCTGCCCTGGTGCCGGCGGATTTACGCCAGCAACTGGCGCAACATCTGGCCGACTATATGCTGCCCGCGGCCTTTGTGGTGCTGGCGACTTTCCCGCTGACCCCGAACGGCAAGCTGGACCGCAGGGCGCTGCCCGCGCCTGACCAGTCAGCAGCCGTCACCCGTGACTATGAAGCCCCTGTGGGTGAACGGGAAACCACCCTGGCGCAGATTTGGCAAAACCTGCTGGGGCTGGCACGCATCAGCCGGCACGACCACTTCTTCGAACTCGGCGGCCACTCGCTGCTGGCGGTCAGCCTGATTGAACAACTGCGCAATGCCGGCTGGCTGCTTGATGTGCGCAGTGTCTTCTCCGCGCCCGTACTGACCGACATGGCGCAGGCTATCCGGACGGAGCAGGGGGAAGCGGCCTTTATTGTGCCGCCCAACCGTATTCCTGACGGCTGCACCGCACTCACGCCTGAGATGTTGCCACTGGTCATGTTGTCCCAGACCGAAATCGACACCATTGCCGGCTCCGTGGCGGGCGGGGCGGGCAATGTGCAGGATATCTATCCGCTGGCGCCGCTACAGGAGGGCATTCTGTTCCATCACCGGTTGCAAGAGCAAGGTGATGCTTATCTGTTGCACCATGTTATCGCCTTCGATACCTGGCAACACCTTGAAGCCTTCCTTGGGGCGCTGCAACGGGTGATAGACCGCCATGATATCCTGCGTACTGCCGTCTGCTGGCAGGGATTGACACAGCCTGTGCAGGTGGTCTGGCGTCAGGCGCCACTGTCAGTGACCACTTTTGTGCCCGCTTCCACAGAAAATGTGCTGGCCCAATTGCAGGCGCACACCGATCCGCGTCAACGCCAGATCGATCTTAGCCGGGCGCCGCTGTTTGCTGCTGACATGGCTCACGATCCAACCAGTAATGAATGGCTGTTGGCCCTAAGTCTTCATCATTTAGTCTGTGACCATATGACGTTAGGGCTTATCATTGCCGAAATTATTCAGTTGTTACAGGGGCAGATAGAAACCCTACCGACCCCTCTGCCTTACCGTAACTTTATCGCCCAAACTCTGAGTGTGCCGGTCTCTGTGCATGAGGAGTATTTCCGCACCAGACTCGCTGATGTTGATGCCCCAACAACGCCTTTCGGCCTGCTTAATATACAGGGCGACGGCGAGGATGTGACCGAGGCCCGTTTGTTGCTGGATACCACGTTGGCGCAGGCAATCCGCATGCAGGCCCGCCGTCTCGGTATCAATCCTGGCGTATTGTTCCACGTTGCCTGGGCTCAGTTGTTAGCACAGACCAGCGGCCATGACGATGTGGTCTTCGGCACTGTGCTGCTTGGCCGTCTGCAAGGCTCTGCTGGTGCCGATCAGGTGATGGGGATGTTTATCAATACCCTGCCAGTGCGGGTTCCCCTTGCTGATCGCAGTGTACTGGAAGTCGTGCGCACCACCTACCACGATCTGATGACACTACTGGAGCATGAACAGGCGCCCCTGACGTTGGCACAACGTTGCAGCGGTGTGAACCCGCCACTACCACTCTTCAGCGCCTTACTTAACTATCGTCATAGCCAGTCAGGTACGGCTAATAAGGTCTGGGATGGTATGCGCATGTTGAACGAAAAAATACGTACCAACTATCCGTTGACCCTCTCAGTAGATGATCTGGGGGAAGATTTCAGCCTGCTTGCCCAAGCTGTTGCGGGCGTTGAACCTTTACGGTTGATAAACTACTTGATCACTGCGATCAGTGGACTGGTTGAAGCACTGGCAACTGAACCCCAGCGCCCCATTCTGAGCCTGCCGATCCTGCCTGCCGCTGAACGTCAGCAGCTTTTGGTTGATTTCAATGCCACACAAGCGGACTTCCCGCAGGCGGCCCTGATCCATGAGCTGTTTGAGCAACAAGTTAAGCGTACTCCTGACGCCATCGCCGTGGTGTTTGAAGGTCTGTCGCTTAGCTATGCTGAACTGAACCGTCGTGCCAATCGTCTGGCCCATTACCTGCTTGCGCTGGGGGTTCAGCCTGATGATCGAGTAGCTATCTGCGTTGAGCGCAGTCTGGAGATGGTGGTAGGACTGCTGGCTATTCTTAAATCTGGCGGCACCTATGTACCACTGGATCCGACCTATCCTACAGAACGGTTGGCCTATATGCTTGATGATGCGGCCCCAGTGGCGTTGCTCACCCAGTCTGCACTGGTTGAGGTACTGGGCTGTAATCTACCTACTGTAATACTTGATAACCAAGAATTATCTGTTTTCGATAAAGAGCCGGAAGAAAACCTCAATGCTCAGGCACTGGGGCTAACTTCACGCCATCTGGCCTATGTGATTTATACCTCTGGCTCCACCGGGCAACCTAAAGGGGTGATGGTTGAGCACCGCAGCCTGTGTAATCTGGTTAATGCACAGATAAAGGCGCTTAACATTACAGCCGATAGTTGCTTATTACAGTTTGCTTCTTTCAGTTTCGATGTCTGCATGCAGGAATGTTGTATGGCTCTCCTGACAGGGGCTTGCCTCCAACTCGCTCAACGTACAAAGCTCCTGCCTGGTTCTGAGCTGTTCCATACCCTGAAAGAAAATGCCATCACTCATATGCTTCTGACGCCGACGGCATTAGCTGCATTGGATACAATACCGGAGACACTACAGACTCTGGTCGTCGGTGGCGAGATTTGCCCGCCAACGCTGATCAAACGCTGGGCAATAGGGCGACGCATGATCAATGCCTATGGCCCGACGGAAAGTACCATCTGTGCAACTTTCTACCTATGTAATGCCCAAGATGAGAAAGTACCTCCTATCGGTCAGCCTATCGCCAATACCCAAATCTATATTCTGGATACACAGGGTCAGCCAGTGCCTGTCGGTGTTGTCGGTGAGATCCATATTGGTGGAGTCGGGGTTGCCCGCGGTTATCTTAATCGTCCGGTACTGACGGCAGAACGATTTATTCCCGACCTATTCTCAACAGTTCCAGATGCCCGTCTATACAAGACGGGTGATCTCGGCTGCTGGCTCCCTGATGGCAATATCGAATACTTTGGTCGCAACGATTTTCAGGTCAAGTTGCGCGGCTTCCGTATCGAACTCAGTGAAATCGAAGCGCGTCTCTCTCAGTGTCCGGGAGTACGTGAGACGATCGTTATCGCCCGCGAAGATATCCCCGGTGACAAACGTCTGGTGGCCTATGTCCGGCCTCAGTCCGGCGTTGAACTGGTGCCGACTGAACTGCGCCGGCAACTGGCACAGCACCTGGCCGAATACATGCTACCCAGCGCCTTTGTGACACTGAAAACCTTCCCGTTCACGCCTAATGGCAAGCTTGATCGCCAAGCCCTGCCGGCTCCTGACCAATCAGCGGTAGTCACCCGTGACTATGAGGCACCCGTCGGTGAACTGGAAACAATACTGGTGCAAATTTGGCAGGAGTTGCTGGGCTTGGAGCGTATCGGGCGTCACGATCACTTCTTTGAGATCGGTGGTAACTCGCTGATGGCTGTCAGCCTGATTGAACGGTTGCGCGGTCTAGGTCAGGCGCTTGATGTGCGCAGTGTTTTCTCCACTCCCGTGCTTACCGACATGGCTCAGGCGATACAAGCACATCAAGGTAAACCTGTCTTCGTTGTACCGCCTAATCGCATTACCGAAGATTGCACCATCCTCACTCCAGACTTATTGCCGTTGGTGACGCTGTCCCAGACGGAAATCGACTCGATCGTTGAGACGGTGGTCGGCGGTGCGGTTAATGTACAAGATATCTATCCTCTCGCTCCGTTGCAGGAAGGTATTTTGTTCCATCATCGAATGCAGGAGCAAGGGGATACCTATCTGTTATGCAGTCTGATAGCCTTCAACACCCGTGCACGTCTTGATGCCTTCCTTGATGCATTGCAACAGGTGATCGACCGCCACGATATTCTGCGTACTGCCATCTGCTGGCAGGGACTAACCCAGCCCGTACAAGTGGTCTGGCGTCAGGCATCCCTGTCGGTGAACACCTTTGTGCCGGCCTCGGCAAACAATGTGCTGACCCAGCTACAGGCCCACACCAACCCACGTCGGCGTCGGCTCGATCTAAGCCAAGCACCTCTGTTTGCTGCCGATATCGCCCATGACCCAGCTAACCATGAGTGGTTGCTGGCATTGAGCTTCCACCATTTGGTCGGTGATCATATGACTCTGGCACTTATCGTTGATGAAGTCCGCCTGCTGTTACAAGGGCATACAGAGGAACTATCCAATCCTCTGCCTTACCGTAACTTTATCGCCCAAACCCTGAGCATACCGGCCTCGGTGCATGAGGACTATTTCCGCGTTCGGCTTGCTGATGTTGATGCCCCTACAGCCCCTTTCGGCCTGCTTAATATGCAGACTGACGGAAAAGATATTGCCGAAGCCCGTTTGCTGCTGGATACCACGCTGGCACAGGCGATCCGCAACCAGTCCCGTCATCTGGGTATCAGCCCGAGTGTACTGTTCCATGTTGCTTGGGCTCAGGTGTTGGCACAGACCAGTGGCCGTGACGATGTGGTTTTCGGTACGGTGCTGTTGGGCCGCCTGCAAGGCTCTGCCGGGGCCGATCGCGTAATGGGAATGTTTATCAATACCCTGCCACTGCGAGTATCCCTTGTCGGTCTCAGTGTGCTGGAAGTGGTGCAGGCCACCTATCGTGACCTAATGACTCTTTTGGAGCATGAACAGGCTCCCCTGGCGTTGGCTCAGCGCTGTAGTGGGGTAATTTCACCGATGCCATTGTTCAGTGCCTTACTCAATTATCGCCATAGCCAGCCAGATGCGACTAATGTGGTCTGGAACGGCATGCGCTTGCTAACTACCGAAGATCGCACCAACTATCCACTTTCTCTTTCTGTGGATGACTTGGGTGAGGGTTTTAATCTGGTGGTTCAGGCTGTGGCGGGAATTGATTCCGCTCGGGTCGCCAACTACTTGACTACGGCTATCAGTGGCTTGGTTGATGCCCTGGCAATCGAACCTCAGCGTTCTGTTCTAAGTCTGCCGATCTTACCTGCCGCAGAACGGCAACAGCTACTGGTGGACTTCAATACCACTGAGGTCGACTTCCCACGGAACGCTTTGATCCATGAATTGTTTGAGCAACAGGCAGAGCTCGTTCCTGACGCTACCGCCGTGGTGTTCAAAGAATTCTCCATCAGCTACAGTGAACTGAACCGCCGTGCCAACCAACTGGCCCATCATCTGCTTACCTTGGGCGTACAGCCGGATGACCGGGTCGCCATCTGCGTTGAACGTAGCCTGGAAATGATTGTGGGCTTACTGGGCATTCTCAAGGCTGGTGCGGCCTATGTGCCATTGGATCCGGCCTACCCAGCTGAACGGTTGGCCTATATACTCAACGATGCTGAGCCGGTTGTTCTACTTACCCAATCAGCCCTGAGCGAAACGTTGGGCAGCAGCCTGCCTACTGTGCTGCTCGACATCTCAGTTTTTAGCGCTTACGCAGAGAATAATCTTGATACTCATACACTGGGATTAACCTCACACCACTTGGCGTATGTCATCTACACCTCTGGTTCTACGGGCCATCCTAAAGGGGTAATGGTTGAACACAGGAATATCGTTGCATCCACTTATGCTCGACAATTGACGTATCCGCATTTCGAACGGCTTTTACTCTTGTCTTCAATCGCATTTGACAGTTCCCTCGCCAGTATCTTCAGTACACTCACGCGCGGAGGATGTTTATGCCTTCCAGAACAAGCGATTACTGTCAACCCTACAGCCATTTTGCAGGTTCTACGCCAGAATGACATCAGTTGCCTATTATGTGTGCCATCTTTGGCCCTCAGTCTGTTGCAACTCGCTAATAAAGAAGATATGACATCCCTCCGAGCTCTTATTGTGGCAGGTGAGCGCTGCTTACCTGAACTTCATACTCGAATTGAACAGTTAGAGTTACCTATTGCTCTCTATAACGAGTATGGACCGACAGAAACTACAGTATGGGCCTCGGTTTATCAGGTCATGTCCCACGACTGGTTCAATGTCCCTATCGGTCAGCCAATCGCTAATACTCAGATCTATATTCTGGATACGCAGGATCAGGTTGTGCCGATTGGCGTGGCTGGTGAAATCTATATCGGCGGGGCTGGTGTTACTCGCGGTTATCTTAATCGTCCAGAACTGACGGCAGAACGATTTATTACTGACCCATTCTCAACTACGCCTGGCTCACGTATGTACAAAACGGGTGACCTTGGACGTTGGTTGCCCGATGGCAACATCGAATATCTCGGCCGTAACGATTTTCAGGTCAAGTTGCGTGGTTTCAGGATTGAACTCGGTGAAATTGAGGCACAACTTATTCAGTGTCCTGGCGTAAGCGAAGCCGTTGTCATCGTTCGTGAAGATATTTCGGGAGACAAACGTCTGGTGGCTTATCTCCGGCCTCAGTCCGGCGTTGAACTGGTGCCGGCTGAACTGCGCCAACAGCTTGCGCAGCAACTGGCTGAGTACATGATCCCCAGTGCATTTGTGATGTTGGAGACCTTCCCGTTGACGCCTAACGGCAAACTCGATCGTCAAGTTCTGCCAGCACCTGACCAGTCTGCTGTAGCAACACGTGTCTATGAAGCACCAGAAGGTACATTGGAAACCGCACTGGCGCAGATCTGGCAAGATTTGCTGGGGCTGGAACGCGTCAGCCGTCATGATCACTTTTTCGAACTCGGAGGTCATTCACTGATGGCCGTCAGCCTGATTGAACGATTGCGTAATGCTGGCTGGTTGCTTGATGTGCGTAGCGTTTTCTCCACACCAGTGCTCACCGAGATGGCTCAGATGATACAAGCACATCAGGGCAAACCTGTCTTTGTCGTACCGCCTAATCGCATTACCGAAGATTGCACCACCCTCACCCCCGACCTACTGCCGCTGGTGACGCTGTCTCAAGCGGAAATCGATATCATTATCGACACCGTTCCCGGCGGCACGGCCAATGTGCAGGATATCTACCCGCTAGCCCCGTTGCAGGAAGGCATTCTGTTCCACCATCGGTTGCAGGAACAAGGGGACACTTATTTGTTATGCAGCCTGGTGGCCTTCGATACCCGTGAGCGCCTTGACGCTTTCCTTGGTGCCTTGCAACAGGTGATCAGCCGCCACGATATCTTGCGTACCGCTATTTGCTGGCAGGGATTAACGCAGCCTGTTCAAGTAGTTTGGCGTCAGGCTCCACTACCAGTGAATACTTTTGTGCCCACCTTAGAGAACAATGTGTTGGCCCAGTTGCAGGCCTACACCGACCCGCGTCAACGCCGGCTAAACCTGAATCAGGCACCGTTGTTTGCCGCTGACATCGCCCATGACCCTGCCAATGGCGAGTGGCTGCTGGCACTGAGTTTCCATCATCTGATCAGCGATCATATGACACTGGAACTTATCGTCTCTGAAATCAACTTGCTGTTACAGGGACGTGCAGAGGCTCTCCCTGTACCACTGCCGTATCGCAATTTTATTGCCCAGACGCTGAGCGTGCCGGCCTCCGTGCATGAAGACTATTTCCGTGCCCGGCTCGCCGATATTGATGCACCAACAGCACCTTTTGGTCTACTTAATGTGCAGGGTGACGGTAAAGATGTGGTTGAAGCCTATTTGAAGCTGGATATCACGCTGGCACGGGCGATCCGCAGTCAAGCTCGCCGCCTAGGAATCAACCCCAGTGTGCTGTTCCATGTTGCCTGGGCTCAAGTGCTGGCACAGACCAGCGGTCGTGATGATGTGGTCTTCGGCTCTGTGCTGCTCGGTCGGTTGCAAGGCTATGCCGGTGCTGATCAGGTAATGGGAATGTTTATCAATACCCTGCCAGTGCGGATATCCCTTGCTGGCATCAGTGTACTGGAAGTGATGCAGACCACTTACCATGACCTAATGGCGTTACTGGATCATGAGCAAGCCCCTCTGGCGCTGGCCCTTCGCTGTAGCGGTGTGACACCACCGATGCCATTATTTAGTGCCTTGCTCAATTACCGGCATAGCCATTCAGGGGCGGCCGATGATAGCGTTTGGAGAGGCATGCGTATGCTGACAGCAGAAGAACGCACAAACTATCCATTGACCCTCTCAGTGGATGACTTAGGGGAAGACTTCAGCCTGGTAACCCAGAGCATCTCGGGGATTGATCCTACCCGACTGGCTAACTACCTGATTACAGCTATCAGCGGCCTGGTTGAAGCGCTGGATAACGAACCTCAGCGACCTGTTTTGAGCCTGCCAGTTCTGCCTACTGCTGAACGTCAGCAACTTTTGATGAATTTCAACGCCCCCCAAACCGACTTCCCGCAGGAAGCCCTGATCCATGAACGGTTTGAACAACAGGTTAAGCTGGCGCCTGACGCTACCGCTGTGGTGTTTGAAGGGCAGTCCCTCAGCTACGGCGAAC
>NZ_PUJV01000049.1:0-8802 GCF_011189495.1 Photorhabdus stackebrandtii | reverse complement strand
GTGACCTCGGCCGCTGGCTGTCCGACGGCCGTATCGAATACCTGGGCCGTAACGACTTTCAGGTCAAGCTGCGCGGCTTCCGTATTGAACTGGGGGAAATTGAAGCGCGCCTGATCCAGTGTCCGGGGGTGGAGGAAGCGGCCGTTATCGCTCGTGAAGATATCCCGGGAGACAAACGTCTGGTGGCCTATGTTCGGCCGCAATCCGGTGTTGCACTGGTGCCGGCGGATTTACGTCAGCAACTGGTGCCACATCTGGCCGATTATATGCTACCCAGTGCCTTTGTGATGCTGGCGGTCTTCCCGCTGACCGCGAACGGCAAGTTGGACCGCAAGGCGCTGCCTGCCCCTGATCAGTTGGCCATTGTGTCACGGAGCTATGCGCCTGCGCAGGGTGAAGTTGAAACGAGACTGGCGCAGATCTGGCAAGACCTGCTGGGGCTGGCGCGTGTCGGGCGTCATGACAATTTCTTTGAATTAGGTGGTCATTCGTTGTTAGCTGTGCAATTGCTGAACTACATAAGTGAACAAGGCATGGAAGTGTCGTTGGCTACTTTATTCTCTCATCCAACATTATGTGATTTGGCGCTGGTTATTAACGACAAGTCAAACAAGCCAAGTTCACCTTTTGATGCAAATCCTGTGCCGTTAAGCCCCAAAGGCAGTCTATCGCCATTATTCCTGGTACACGAGACCACAGGTGACCCGCTGGTTTATTCATTACTGGCGACTTTGCTACCGTCGGAACTGCCCGTATATGGGTTACAGGCACTTGGCCTCCACACACTGGAAAAGCCTCCGACTTCCATTGAAGAACTTGCCGCTTACCATATTCAAGCCATTCGTCGAGTTCAACCTCACGGCCCTTATCATCTCGCCGGTTGGTCAATCGGGGGTGTCATTGTTTACGAGATGGCCTTGCAACTGATTAGCAGCGGTGAAGAAGTCAAGTACCTTGGTATGATCGATTCTTACAATTTAAGTGGACTTAAAATTGATACTGAAAGTGGACATAATATTGGTGCCAATAAATCTGTAAATGATACG
The DNA here is from genome assembly GCF_011189495.1 of Photorhabdus stackebrandtii. Lineage (NCBI taxonomy): Bacteria > Pseudomonadati > Pseudomonadota > Gammaproteobacteria > Enterobacterales > Morganellaceae > Photorhabdus > Photorhabdus stackebrandtii. Next base: position 7,756 of record NZ_PUJV01000049.1, on the reverse strand, counting down.
CAGAAAGATATCAATACGATTATTGAATATCTGCGTGATCATATAGACGTTATTGATAAACATGATTTGGATAAGCTTTATGACTTCAATGACATAGACCAACTCCTTACCTTTTGTGAAGAACACCAATGGCTACCAAGCGGTATTACAAAAGAGGATATCCTCCTTCGTATTTATACTCAGAGAGCCATTTTACAATTTGGTCAAAAATATATTGCTTCCGCTTCATCTTTACCCATCCATCTCTATACAGCAGATAATTTACCTGCTGAGTATGACTCTTGGCGTGGCTGGCGCAATATCGTTGGAGAGAATTCCGTACTCCATCCTATTGGTGGGACTCATAACTCCATCATGCAACAGCCTTTGCTAAACCAAGTGGCTGATTTGATCACTGAGCACTTGTTGCCCACAACCTACACCCCGAATATCATCATCCAAAATGGGGCCAAGTCTATTCCGCCACTGTTCTGTATTCCTGGAGCAGGTGCCAGCGCTTCCGGTTTTATCGAGTTGTCATTGTCCCTTCCACCGAAGCTACCTGTACACGCTTTGCAGTCTCGCGGCCTGATAGATGCGCACCTTCCTCCTTATATTAGCGTTGAAAGTACGGCTCACGCTTATATTCAGGCCATTCGTCAAACACAGCCTCATGGCCCCTATCACCTGCTAGGGCATTCCTTCGGTGGTTGGATAGCCTTTGAGATCGCGTTGCAACTACAGGCTCTGGGAGAAAAGGTCACTGATCTTATACTTGTTGATACCAGTGCTCCTGATCCGCAGGATAGTGTTCCTAAAGCTGTCGGCCGGATTGAAACGCTAATGAAGTTGATCGATATCTACAACATGATATTGACTCAGCCATTACCGTTTACCAGACAAGACTTCGAAAACCAGGAACCGGATGAACAGATTCGCTCCCTGCTTCGAGCCTTGGTGAATGCGGGCATTTTCCCAGAGAATGTGAGTACATCTCTGTTGCAAGGTGTTGTCCAAGTTATGCAAGCCAATCTGAACACGAGTTATACACCACATACCAGCTATAAGGGCCTTGTTTATCTGATTAACGCTAAAGAAGGAGATGCTGATAAAACAGCAAATCACGAGAAAATGTGGCGTAGGCATGTTACTCAGCTAAGTACGATAATCGCACCTGGTAATCACATGACCATGCTGTCTAGCCCACAAGTTAATCAACTTGCCACTTTACTGTGGGAAAAATTGGATTATGTGAGCTCTAATTTCGAGGGTTTGTTCATGAAATAGAATAACCAGATTTTGTTACCTTAAGCCAGCCTTGCGGGGCTGGCATTTTATCATCCTTTATCAATCTGGCTTTCAGTGTAGTGGTGTGGAAATTTGCTTCCCTGGATTAGACGAGGTTTAGTGTGCCACCCGCCAGAAGGGATAGATACATTATGTTTAACGCCAGATTACGTACAGACTTTATGGATTATAAATGAACACTTCGAAAATTAAACAACCGACCTATCGGATCTTACTCTCACTGTTATACCGTTCACGTTGGGCACTTGCCATTGCCGTTTTTGCCAGCATTGCTAATGGTATTTCCAGTGTTTCTTTGATCACATTAATCAATAAAGCAGTGACAACCTCCAACGATAACTATTCCTCGCTCGCTTGGTATTTCGGTATTTTGGCTGTGCTGGCTATTGCCTGCCGCATACTTAGTGGCGTGATTTTCGCTAAACTGAGCCAGAATACGATGGCAAAGATGCGCGAACTCATCTCAGAACGTGTTACCCGTGCGCCATTCCGTCAGATTGAGGTGCTTGGCGCCTCTCGCGCTCAATCCATCATCACTGACGATGCAACCAATGTATCACTGTTATTCTTCACTCTGCCCAATATCGTGATGCAAGGTTCAATTGTATTGGGCTGTCTGGGTTATCTGGCCTGGTTGTCGTGGCCCGTATTTTTCTTAGCGCTGGCTATAGTCATCATTGGTTCACTCGGTTATAGCCTCGGTGGAACCAAAGCGATCAACTCATTCAACGCAGCGGGTAAAGCACAAGATCGTCTGTTCAACCATTTCAACGCATTATTCTCTGGCGCAAAAGAGTTAAAGTTACACTTCTCACGTACTCAGGCTTTCTTCACTAACTCCCTTGGTCGTGAAATTGACGCAGTACGCCAGCATCGCACCCGTGCTTTCGGTGTTTATGCCTTCGGTGCTGGCTGGATACTCTTTTTATTCTATGTGTTTTTGGGGCTGGTTATATTTGCTCCGACGGTAATACCGGGCCTCGAAGTAACGACACTCGCTGGTTATGTGATTATATTTCTGTTTATGTTGATGCCCTTAGACGGTTTGTTAAACAGTATTCCAGCACTGAATGCGGCACGTGTATCACTGAATCGCATTGGAAATGTATTATCAGAGCTGAATGAGCAAGACCAATTTACACAGCAGATTTCTGCTAATGAATTCGGTGAAGCGACTTTACTGTGCCTGTCTGGCCTTACCCACAGTTATTATCGAGAGAAGGAAGATGAGGTATTCCAGCTCGGTCCCATTGATATGAAACTCAAACGAGGTGAAATTACTTTTTTGATTGGCGGTAACGGCAGTGGCAAAACGACTCTAGCCAAGTTGTTGGTCGGGCTCTACACACCAGAAAACGGCACAATTACCGTTGATGGACATGTGATCACTGACAACAACAGAGCCAACTATCGTCAACTCTTCTCGGCAGTTTTTTCCGATTTCTATCTCTTCGAAACATTGATAGGCTTGAGCGATACCGATTCGACATTGGATTCACGTGCTAATGAATTGCTCACTAAACTACATTTGGATCACAAGGTAAAGATTGAAAATGGATGTTTCTCAACTCGCGATTTGTCACTGGGACAACGAAAACGTCTTGCTCTAGTGGTTGCCTATTTGGAAGATCGGCCATTCTATCTGTTCGATGAATGGGCCGCTGATCAGGATCCGCTGTTTAAGGCGGTGTTCTATCAGGAGCTATTACCTGAGTTGGCTGCGCGCGGTAAAGCAGTACTCGCTATCACCCACGACGATCGTTTCTTTCACTTAGCCGATCATTGTATCAAGCTGGAAAGTGGTCGACTCCTTGTCAATAAGCAGCAAATGGTAATAGCTCAATAACATTGCTGGATAAATATGGTCAACCTGCGCTATTAGGTAGTATTAGCGAAATTTATATTGGTGGGAATTCAATTGTAAGTATTAGAATGAATGGCATAGTTAAGAATGTGTTTAATATTGATGTTGAATATTCCAGGGTTTTTATAAATCCCACATTAAAGCAGTTTTCTTCTTTTGTTTCTATGAAGATAAGAATGGACACATGATCATTTGCAATTGGTTTTTACCGCCTGAAAAAAAGTTATAATTTAATATTATCGACAGTCATAAATAGTTAATAATATTAGTGACTGACTATGGCACTTTTATGATGGTGGATATGTAATGCCTTGCCCTGGCTATAATAGTTGGGGCAGGGCAAGCATTTTTTCTAATGAGCTGACGTATACCCTAAATAAGCGCAATCAATATCGCTCCATTTTAGCCAAACCGGGTTTATTTACTGGAAATGGAGAACAAGCTTCCATACATTTTTTGACTTTCCTCAACAGTTTCTACATATGTTGACATGTTTGATTTCGAGTCATTGTTTCATAAAGTAATAACCGGACCTGTTCGATTTTATTTATCTACGTGAAGAGATCGCTTAAAGTAACAATTTAAATCTATTGCTAATTTTTAAAGTCAGGCTTGCCATTTTTAGCTCGCCATTCTTTTACAACTTTAAGTACACCTTCCGGACTATCTTCAGTACCATCTTCTGGATAAAATATTAGATCGCCGCCAGAGGGGTGTTCTGAAATCCTTTTAAATTCATCGATAGCTTCTGATTCATCCTCTTCTGTTTGGAAATCCACATTGAATATTTTCTTTATCAAAGATAAAAATTCGTTTTCGGTAATATCTATTGCATTATTTCCCATAATTTATTCACCTCAATTATGTAATTCGCCATGTCTCTTTGGAGTAACAACTCTAATGTTGTCAACATCATAAACACCTCCACTTTGGGAAATAGGTTTTTTATGATGTAACTCGTATTTTTTCTTTTTCCCTCTCCATTCGTTTTCCCTTAGAGCTGGAGTTTTTCCCTTTTTCATATTTCCCATGTTTGCAGCTTTAACAACTCAGGATCGTTTCCAACCTCTTTCCAAAATGCCTTTCTGAAATCATCAAAGTTATTAAACGTCCTTCCACGCAACTTATCTGCTATTTGGCTGGGAATTGGTGCTCCCATATCTTGTCCTGCGCTACTTAGCCAGTTTCATTTGATTTTCTATCCTTGGCCGGTTACTGTCCCCGGTTGATTTCGGGGGGTGTTGAACATCACATAAATTGGTTTGATGCCGGAATCTGCTGGAAATACCAGTATGTAGTCCCCCGACATCTTCCACACGAAATGCTGTCTGAGAGGCAATCAACGTTGCGCCACAAGAGGTTTTCATACCTTCCAGCGCCACCATTTAGAATAATTCATAATCTGATATTGAGGTACTTTTTACCGCATTAGGGGCGATTAACTCCATCAAGATATGGTTGGATAGCTTTAGGAATTAGACCATGATGAGTAACACACTAAAAATCGAAGGCCACATGGCTGCCATCACCGTTGATCCTGAAATCGAGATGTTTCGCGGTGAGTTTGCCGGGTTGAATGGTGGTGCTGACTTTTACGCCTATAGCGTAGATGAGTTGAAGCAGTCCGATTTCTTTCGGGCGCGGATGCAGCCAAACGCGGGTGGTGATGTGGTCTGATCTGTTGGCTTTGAGGTATGCTTATTGTATTAATTGTTAATACAGGTGTGTGATATGAGAAAAATTACTTCTGTCAGTATGGGTGAACAGCTTAACGGGTTCGTTCAGCGAGCGATGTGGGCCGTTCAGGCCCATTTTGCTTAATGCCACATTATGTTGAATGGTGGCTGACCGGCAACAGTTGTTGCAGAGGAAGCCGGTGTTCAGGGCCGGGCGGGCGGCATTTACCGCCGGCACTTAGAAGGTAGGTAGGCAGTCCGTGCGCAGGGACGCGCGCGGTCTGCCTTTCACTGCCCCCCACGCACTCACAGGGAACCGGCTAACATAAAGGATTGTCCGGCAACACAGGGCATTCAGGTCAACTTCGGGCTGTCCGGCTTGTCGCTATCTGTTTGTCTGTCGTTTGGCGGCGTTGCCTGCTTCGATTTCCGTTCTGCCGGATGCGTCTGTTCATGCACGATAGCCACGCGCGTATAGATTTGGGTGGTTTCCAGCTTCTCATGCCCCAGTATTGCCTGGATATGCCGGGTGTCCGCGCCGTTTTCTAGCATCTGGGTCGCCATTGAGTGCCGGAACAGGTGACAGGCCTCCGGTTTAATCAGTTGCGCCTGTTTACGGATACTGTCAGCGGCTATCTGGGTTAACGTGCCCTTTGACAGCCCCCGGCCTTTACCGCCCTTACCCTGTCTGACCAGTACCACGCCGCGCCCGAAGTCCACCTCACTTAACAGCAGGTTGGCTATTTCCATGCGCCGGATACCAGTACTCCACAACACCTCAAGGATGGCTCGGTTTCTCAGTCCGGTTGGGGTATTGATATCCGTTGCGGCTAATACCGTGTGGGTTTCTTCTTCATTGAATACCTGGGCTGGCAGCTTTTGGCAACACCAGACTTTCCGCCGGGCTGGTCGGGATAAACTGCTGTTGTCGCAGCCAGTCGAACCACTGGCGTAAGGCCCGCAGGCGCTGGCGCTGACTGTTTGCCGGGTAGGGCTGGCCGCTGGCCTTGCAGTACCGGGCCAGATACTGCTGCCAGTTTTCCAGTAATGCCCGGGTCAAAAAGAGGTAGTTACTATGGCTAAGGCGCATTCTAAAGCAAAGTGGCGGTAAATAAAGCTGCGAAAACAGAACGTTATTACACGGTGGGTTATGTGCCGAACGGGAACAAGGTCAACAACGCCACCCCGGCGATACATCTTAAGGGGCAGTGGCTTAAGCAGGCGGGGTTTAAGACCGCGGGACAGATTACCGTCAAGGTGATGGCCGGCTGTCTGGTGCTCATTCCTGACAGTGACACCACGCAACACTATCAGCAGCAATAACCAGCGCCAGCAGAGCCAGCTTAATGAGATTAAGCTGCGGATGCAAATGTTGATAACCGGTTCTGTGGGTTAAGGGGAGAGGATGAGATGACTATTGCCATTGAACATTTACAGGACATTCAGTTAACCCACATTGAAGCGCTGGCCTTGGCCCAGCTGGTTAAGCGGCTGAACTGGGCGGAGATACGCGCCTGTGCCGTGCATGACGAGGAAGCGTATCAGATTAAGGATGCTGTCGGTAAGCTCCAGTCGGCGCTGGTTTACCGTGGGTATTCGCCACGGTAATAATAGAAAATATCGGAAGATCTCTAAGATCTTCCGATTATCAGTTCTGGTAACTCAGGTTATTATTTCAGAGAGGGTCATGCGGTTTGCACAAAAAAGATTCCATCTATTCCATCCTCTTTATTTCTAATAAACAAGTAACCAATAGCATCAGATAACCCCAATGCATCTTGAAATGGCTCAGGAAAATCGGCTGAATATATTTGGCATACAAAATGATAATCATTTCCGATTTCACCAATATCATCTAAACCATTTGGGATTTTGTTTGAAAAAAGTGAAACCATAGGATAATCACTATCTTCTATTTCCATATCCAAAAAAATAACATTTCTTTCCGGTATGTATTTATCGTTATTTTCTGAGATCTCATTAGTCAAAGAATATGAAACAAAAGTAAAACCTGATTTAATAAGATTTAGTTCTTGCTCGTCACCAAAATAAGTAATGTTATCAAGGAAATAGTTATTTTCAGAATAGGTTGAAAACACAGATAAATATCCTGATGTTGGCAATACTCCTTTAGGTATTCTTGGAGATAGTTTTTCACAATCTATAGAAAAGAGATGAAGTAATTTTTCACCATCAGGATTTACAGGCCACTGTGATACATATCCCTTTTTGCCACCCAAAACAAAACCAGAACTCTTATTAAGGGCTTCTTCTACAACAATTCGTGTAAGATTATACATGTAACATTTCCTCTATTTACAAGTACCAGCACTTTTAACCTTATTCGATAACCCTCTAAAAAATTTTTCAGCCTGCTTTCTTAATACTTTCACCCTACTAGCAGGAACACCAGATTTTCTTAATCCTCCGGAGGTTATATCTAGCTCTCTCTTTAACGTTGACGCAAAATCATTTTTTCTAAGACCTTCATTTGCTCGAATCTGATTCTCATACCAGTGAGCACCGCCAATACCACGTGTATCTTTTTGTGGACCACGAGTATGGTGATCTAAGTCTAGAGCAATAGACGGGTTTCCTGACAAGCGAGATGTTTCTGCAAGTCCCTGCTGCCGTAGGTATTCGTGTCTCAATAATTCATGTGCCTGTAACTTATCGCCAACATGAGTAGGTCCATTTAATTCACCATATGTACCCAGCTCAAATAACTTAGCAAGCCCAAGAGGGTCGATCCAATTCATCGGATTGGGCGCATAAGTGTATAAATTCAGGCCCCCATTCAGCCCGATCGGATCTTCGGCACTATCCCGACGCCATCATACTCTTTAGGCCACTTTTCCCCTTGATTTAGCAGCCTTTTTTCTAGCCACCTTTTCCCTCCCTGTTAAAGAGCATTCCAACTCGCCCTGAC
>NZ_PUJV01000048.1:0-9876 GCF_011189495.1 Photorhabdus stackebrandtii | reverse complement strand
GTGGGTTAACGTGAAGATCCTGCCCGGCATTAATCGAATACAGTTACTGTCCGCTTGCCCGGATTTGCTGTCGGCACGTAAAGCTTCCAGCCGGTATTGGGTAAATGGAATGCCCTCTTTGTCTTTCTGAAAACGCCCGTAACTTTCGAAGATATGAAATGGCGTGCTGCTCTCTGCCTCAAAATCTGTTGCGTTATGCTGCAAGGCATAATTGGGGTTGTGATAATTCCGGTCTTTTTGGGAAATGGATTCAGGGCGCATGTGGGAGCCAAAAGACCATTTGGAGATAACATTTTCTGCTATTGCGCTGGTGACGTCCGGGTTGTAGATCAGCGTATCCGGTGCTCTCATGTTTAAATGGCTATCGCTCACATGGAGTCCATCATCGGCGAACCAGAAGAAAATCCCCTCTTCTGCCGCAAGGCGGGTAAAGAAATCATAGGATGATTCCCTTTTCATGGTGGTGTATTCCCGTACTGAATGAGGGTCATTAAAACGCATATTGGCCCTGAGTTTTTTCTGTTTCAGTAGGCTGTGTAAAATCTCGGGAACGCTGAGTTGGTGATAGATGCGGCTGTCCTGATCAAGGGTCAGCAGCCACATTTCGGGTCTGACTGTCAGGTGATACAGGGTTTGATGCCGGTTTGTGGTTCCAATAACCGCACTTTCAACCAATCCTTTCACTTCACGTTGCGGATTCTCGTCACGGGTGACGGTAAACTGTGCGGTCTGGAGCAGGAGGGTATCCGTATCAATATCGGAACGCGGTGCCGCTAATGTCAGAGACAGGGTAAATAACGATGAAAGCGCTTCATCTAACGTAAAATTGACGACCGTAAAAGTCATGGGTGCCAGGTTGCCGATAGTGCAGGAAAAGCGGAGTCCGGTTTTCATAATTTTTCCTCAATGATGTTACATAAGCTTCTGGTGCCCGGGCATATTGTAAAATTCCCAGTATTCACCGGTATCGTCATTGATGACGGTTAATGTGTGAAGGCTTGTTTCGACCAGGCAGAGGGAGAAGGCGGTATGTAATGTTTTGGCAAAGGCATACATTTCGCCTTCGTGCTCGTAATTCTCTGGTGTCATGCGCAGTGTGATTTTCTGGGCCCTCACAGGAATACCCTTCTCCATATGATAAAAAGGTTCAATGTAGATTTTACTGAGACCCTCGGCCATGCGCTGAATATGCCGGCTACGCGGGGCGTCCAGATGTGTGAAGGTATCCAGTTGTTTGACCAGCGATCTGACGGAATCAATATGGCCGAGAAAAAATGGCCCAATCGACAACAAGGATAGTATCGGCCAATGCTGATGACTATTGACTACGGCAGGAAAATCTTTTGACGCCGCCACGATATTTTTGGCCTGAATATGGCTGGGTATCTCCTCGCTGGATATACAGATTTGCCCGATGTCCAGTGTTCGTGCTTGTGTATCAAGTTTCTGATATTGGCAGTAAAAGTCGCGATAATGGTGCTCTGTTACGGGTTTTGCCTGATGATCATAAAACGTGAGATTAATTTGACTGCCCCCAAATGGCGATTCTTCCCGTATAGGGTTAAACAGCAATATGTTGTCACCGGGTTCGGCGAAATGGTGGGCTGTCAGCTGCGCACTGTCGATAAGGGGAACACGGTGGTCAGATCCATCAGCGATTTCTTCTGGTTCAGATTGGAGTTTAACGTTATCAATACTAAAGATTTCATCTGCTGCCAATACATAACACGATTTGCCCTTTTCAAATGCTATCGGTTTTGTTCTGGTCGAAGACAGGTTGATAACCGGTACGCAGTGCGGAATAAATGCGGGGGTAATGTCCTCAATGGGAATGTTGCAGTCGAATTCCAAGATAAGGGTGAATTGCTTATCTTCGCCCAAAGGGAGCTCAGAGATCTCCTCCGATAAATCAAATGACATAAAGTCATTAACATGTGGCAGATAGAGGTATTCGTATAACACCTGCAACGGCCAGAAATAGTCATGTGGTCTCGGCAGTACCAAATTTTCCTTCATCCGTGGAGCGCTCTCGATAGACAGCCACATCTTTTTCTCTGTAAGGGATGTTTTCAGATAAGTGTCGTCCAGCGACTGATCCAGGTATTTTGTCAGTAAAGACGCCAGTTTTTGATCTTCTCCGAGAAAAAGCATGACTGGCCCTGTCTTCCAGTGGGGAGTTTGCCCATGATATTGAAAGGTCAGCGATATCAGGCTTTTGTTTTCGCGGTGTGTCAGAGTTTTATGGATCAAGGTAACTGGCTCAATGCTGATATCTTGGGTGGTTCTGAATGCAATGGATTGGTTATGTTGTATGGCGGAAATTTGGCTGCCTTTGGCAACATGTGTGGCTTCCGTCATGCTGCCCGGTTGAATATCTAACTGGATAACGCTGGTTGAAGGGATAGGATGTAACGGTATCGGCCATACCTTGCGTAAAAGAGGGTTGATCACTTCAGGAAAACCATCATCAATTTTTTGCTGAAGACCGGCAGTCAGCAGCGCAAAACCTTCCAGTAACCGGAGAATATCCGGGTCACCGGATTCGGGGGTAAATGGGGCGAGGTGTGGATGCTCTTGTGCCGCGTTATGCATATCGTGCTTTATTTGCGAAAGTGCTGCCCTGTAGAAGTCTTCAAAATTTTTCATATTTACACTTGTCTCTTTTGCATCCAAATATTAATGTTAATTTATATTTCAGTCTAATAAACATCAAGGTTGATATTTTAAAGATGTGTAAATTTCGTTTTAAAACAGTGAATGACGTAAATTTTATAGGTGTTCAGGTAACATGATTATTTTAGTCATTTCAAAGAGTTTGGTTTCGGTTGGTTTGTTTTAATCAAGTTGTAACGCCATGATAGCCAGACGTTATAAGCTGAAATTAATATTTAACTAATAGTTAAGAGGGTAAAAGATGTTGCGTTCCATTATTTTGGTTGGAGATTCGACTTCGCATGGTGGCAAGGTGCTGGCCGGTGATGGCGGTTTTGAGGTGTTAGGGAAGAAAGCGGCCCGGGTTGGGGATGCGGTATCTTGTCCCAAATGTGGTGGTAGTCAAACCATCGTGGAAGGTACGCCGGGTATAGTTAGCTCTAATGGGCAAATGTACGCACTGGAGGGGATGAAAACCTCTTGTGGGGCGACATTGATCGCTTCGCAAAGTCTATTTCAGGCATAGGATGGCGGTAAGACTCTGCCTGAAATAGTGGGCTGATTTAAGCGCGGATGCTCAGTTCTTCATTTATCTGTCTTTTTATAAACTGCCGGGCTGACGTGGTGGAAAATGACTCAACGTCCGGCTATCGGCTGCACCACGACTTTCCTGATGCAACGCTCTGATACGGCTTCTTAATTTCAATCGACAACCGTCAGGCATAATAAGCACGCACTAGGCGAAACTTTCAGTAACTGACAAAGGACCGTACAGGCCAGTCATCACTCAGCTGTGTGATACGCGTGTAAATTTGTCGGGCATCTCGCTCATCAACACAGCCGTCTGTTTTAAAATGGCTTTCTCCATTTCCAGACGTTTGACCTGAGCTTCCTGCTCCTTTATGCGGCGTTGTTCTGTTGTCAACATGCATCCCCTCTAATGCGACAGGTTTTCCCTGATGCTTTAAGTCATCACTCCCTTCCACAATAGGGAAAACCCCTTTGCATTTAGGACAGCTGACTAAATCACCTTTAGTGGCAACAGGTACGCCTTGATACACGTAATTATTAATGGCGGTAATGACTTTACCACCATGATCGGTTAGGTCGTTTAATCGGATAACTGCTTTGCTTGCCATAGTTATATCTCTGTTATCAGCGGTAATATTTGTAGATCCCGCAAGCAGATTTCAATATCATTGGCTTTATTAATATGCTCCTGGTTTTCTATGTCAAAGATGTCTTTTGTTGTGATAATCAATGAGCCTTTTTTGTCATTTTTATCAGAAACAGGTATTATTTCTTCTGCCATTAGAACTAAAGTCGGATCTATTTCTATTGGTAAATAGAGCATCCAGCCAGCACTTAGGCGGTCTGGAAAAACTTGTTTTTGATTTAATCTATAGCCTCTAGTATATGTCATAATAAATGGAGAATATCTATGAGAAACCAAATTTTTAATAAAATCGATAAAGTTTTTAAGGTTGAATTTTTCTTTTTCAAGTGCAAGATTAATAGATATATTAGTTTTCCCCAATCTATTAGGATTAGAATAAATATCATCTTGACCAATATATGTAATATTATTTTCTAATTTTTCACTTTCAGAATTATCAATTATAGGATTATCAAACAGTGACGCTATAATAGATCTTCCGTCATCCTCATAAATTCCCCTGAATTCTTTTAAAGCATATTCAGTAATGCCATTTTCATTAAATACGCTATTTTCTCTAATTTCTTCTTCACTATACCCAGGTAAATGCCAACCACTTGAATTATTGCTGAGGTTATTAATGTGATTCATTAACTGATACGTATCGGCCAATGCTAATTCCGGTGTGATGGCTTCTCTAAGATCATAAAATAATTTTATTCTTGGGTGTATAATGAACATATTTCAATTCTCCTATAAATTATTCTGGTTATTAAGACATCATAGTATTAAAAGTTTTAATATTGAGATATGAAGCAAAAGCTTCTATAAAATATGAATAAGATACAGGTTGTAGAAAATGCCAGTGAGATTTTGGAATGTTATTTAATGCGATACATACTTCATTTTGTTTTCTGGCTTGCTTCAACATACTATCATGTCCAGACAGTTTTTTCTTACCTAACTTTATCTTACGATAAAAACCATTAGGTTCCCCATTTTTAAAAAATTGATCGTAATTCGCTTTAGCCTCAAGAAATAAGCATTGTGCAGGTTTCCAACCATCAAAATTTGTATCCATGCATAACCAAGTTTCAATTATGTTTAATTCAGGGTTGTATATCGCCCCGGCAATTTTTGTTTGGTAGGCAATGGTTATTTCTGAATATGATGTAGTCTTTTCCCAAACCATAGTAATTTTTCCAATAGCCGGACATTTTTCACATTTGCACTTAGGGCAGTTTACTAAATCACCTTTAGCGGCAACAGGTACGCCTTGATACACGCAATTATCAATGGCGGTAATGACTTTACCACCATGATCGGTTAGGTCGTTTAAACGGATCACGGCTCTGTCTGTCATATTTATAACTCTGTCATCAATGGTAATATTTGTAGATCCCGCAAGCAGATTTCAATATCATTGGCTTTATTGATATGCTCCTGGTTTTCAATATCAAAGATATCTTTTGTTGTGATAATCAATGAGCCTTTTTTGTCATTTTTATCAGAAATAGGTATTATTTCTTCTGCCATTGAAACTAAAGTTGGGTCTATTTCAATTGGCAAGTAGAGCATCCAACCAGCATAAACCCTATCTGGAAAAACTTGTTTTTGTTTTAGCGAATATCCTCTGACATCCATCATGATTATTGGAGAGTAATGGTTGCTAACTAAAGAAGTGACGAAATCAATACACTTAGAATGATTAAATTTTTCTTTTTCGAAACTAAGATCAATGCTTACATCCGTTTTTCCTAGCCTATTATCATAGTCACGGCTTGAATACATGATTCTATTTTTTAACTTTACATCACCTGGAACATCAAATAATGTTTTTATGATAGATTTAAAACCTTCATCATAACTTTCTTTGAATTGATTTATAGCATATTCAGTAATGCCACTTTCATCAAAAACATTATTTGCTTTTATTTCGTCTAGATCATATCCTGGTAGATGCCATCTACTTGAACTATTAGATACCTTATTTATTTGTTGCATGATGCAGTATGTGTCATCCAATGCTAATTCCGGTGTTATTTTTTCTTTTAAATCATAAAACATTTCTATTCTAGCGTGTATTATTTTCATCTTTTTAATCCTAATTTTAAAATAAATATCCACATTTAAGGTGTATTAAATGTTTTAATATTAATAAATTTAGCAAAAGCCTTGGTAAAATATCCGTAAGATACTGGTTGCAGAAAATGCCAATGTGATTTAGGAATATTTTTTAATGAAGCACATACATTATTTTGTCTTTCTGCTTGCCATATCATGCTTTCAAGCCCGGTCTTATCTGTCGGTTTTTTCTTAAATTCAGCATAAAACCATTTGGGTAACCCATCTTCAAAGAATTGATCATACAGAGCCTTAGCCTCAAGAAATAAGCATTGTGCAGGTTTCCAACCATCAAAATTTGTATCCATACATAACCAAGTTTCAATTATGTTTAATTCAGGGTTGTATATCGTCCCGGCAATTTTTGTTTGGTAGGCAATGGTTATTTCTGAATACGATGTGGTTTTTTCCCAAACCATCGTAACGTTCCCAATTGCCGGACATTTCTCACATGCGGTACGGGACGAAGCAATTGTTTGTGTATCCGCTTTTGCCTTGTCTTGTTCACCTTCTCTATCTTTGGTGCTTTCTATCACACCAACGGCGGCTAATCCCGCAGTACAAGCCGCCAGTGTCCATTCAGCAGCAGCTAAAAGAGCGGGAGCCGCTGGCGCAAGAAGTGGTAATGGCATATCAATTTCTCGTTTTCAATAAATTATTCATAACCTGCAAATAATCACGGTATTTTTCTCGGCTCTCCGTTTTACCGAATTAATGTATTAGCCCGGTAAAATAGAGAAGACAAGCGCAGCGCGTCAGTGTTGCCCTAAATAAGCCAAAATGATTGTCGTCTCATTAAGCGAGAAAATCTTTCTGACTGGCAATTAGTTTTGCGCCACATGCCGTATGCATATCTTCTAATGCGACAGGTTTTCCCTGATGCTTTAAGTCATTACTGCCTTCCACAATAGGGAAAACCCCTTTGCATTTAGGACAGCTGACTAAATCACCTTTAGCAGCAACAGGTACGCCTTGATACACGCAATTATCAATGGCGGTAATGACTTTACCACCATGATCGGTTAGGTCGTTTAATCGGATAACTGCTTTGCTTGCCATAGTTATATCTCTGTTATCAGCGGTAATATTTGTAAATCCCGCAAGCAGATTTCAATATCATTGGCTTTATTGATATGCTCCTGGTTTTCAATATCAAAGATATCTTTTGTTGTGGTAATCAATGAGCCTTTTTTGTCATTTTTATCAGAAACAGGTATTATTTCTTCTGCCATTGGAACTAAAGTTGGGTCTATTTCAATTGGTAAATAGAGCATCCAGCCTGCACTTAAACGATCTGGGAAAATGTGTTTTCTTTTTATTCTATATGCATTGTTTTCTACCATAATGTAAGGTGCACTATGAGTAGAAATCAGAAAATTAATAAAGTTGATTAATCGTGATAGCTGAAGTTCATTTTCTTCAATAGATATATGAAAATCTATTTGGGTTTGTCCTAACCGATCTCGACGATAATTCATATAACAAATTGAACATGAATGGTCATCATCTTCACCATCCCAAATCCCTTTAATAACTATAGGATTTTCTTCTGTATAATCTTCTTCAAACTCTTTTATTGCTTCTTTTGTTGCTCCTTGCTGATCAAAAGCGATATGTTGTAAAGATTCTTGACGAGTATCTCCTGGTAAATACCAAGTTTTATGGCGTCCAAAAAATATATCTACTTGTTGTGTAATTTTATATAAATCGGTAAGAACTATTGTTGGAGTTAATGGTTCTTTCCAATCTGTATATAATTTCATATTTAATGATAACGTAGTCATTTATTTTTACCCTTACTTAAATGTTAAATAGTATGAAATACTTTAATATTGGGATAAATAGAAAATTTTTATAAATAATAGGCATAGCTTATAGGTTGCATAAAATGCCAGTGAGAATTTGGGATTCCATTTAATGTAATGCATACTTCTTGCTGCTTTTCTACTTGAGTCGTCATGGATCTATCCCCGCTTTTACTTATTTTCCACCAATCCATAGGTATTCCATTTTTGAAAAACTGGTCATACTTAGCCTTAGCCTCAAGAAATAAGCATTGTGCAGGTTTCCAACCATCAAAATTTGTATCCATACATAACCAAGTTTCAATTATGTTTAATTCAGGGTTGTATATCGTCCCGGCAATTTTTGTTTGGTAGGTAATGGTTATTTCTGAATACGATGTGGTTTTTTCCCAAACCATCGTAACGTTCCCAATTGCCGGACATTTCTCACATTCGGTACGGGACGAAGCAATTGTTTGTGTATCCGCTTTTGCTTTGTCTTGTTCACCTTCTCTATCTTTGGTGCTTTCCATCACACCAACGGCGGCTAATCCCGCTGCACAAGCAGCCAGTGTCCATTCAGCAGCAGCTAAAAGAGCGGGAGCCGCTGGTGCAAGAAGTGGTAATGGCATATCAATTTCTCCTTTTCAATAAATTATCCATAACCCGCAAATAATCACGGTATTGTTGTTCCGGGTTATCGCCAGCGTCCAACATATTCTGGATTGCTGGCGAGCTGTGAAAATCACGGTTAAACGCAACGAAATATAAATAAGAGCGGATCAACGCTTCATCCTTAAACCCCATCTCAATCAAATCCAGATAAGCGGCCTTTAACCGCTTGTGCAGGCTGTGTTCACTTTCATTTTCGACTAATGCACCTTGCTCTGCCAGAATACGTTGTCGGGTATGGGTCACATAAGCCTCATCTTCCGCATCAATAAATTTAGCGACCTGCTCCTTGCTGAGTTTTATCATCGCTAGGCTCCTTTTACGAAATGATCATTGTTATCAAATAAATACACCCACTCATGAATACCGTCAGTGAATGCCGACAATTGCTCCGGGCCGAAAATATCCCGGATTTGATGCAAAATGCGGGGATCGTAAAAACGCAGCAATGCCGTTTCCCCCGTTTCCAGCTCAACATTCAGGTAGTTTTCAAGGTGACGGGTCAGTTTGTCCAAAGACAGCGTGGTGTGTAGCCAGGACACCGAAGGAGCAACCTTTTCCAGCGCAGATAACTTTTCTTCCCATGATTTCGCATAAGCCATATCAAACAACCATGGCCCCGCGAACGCAATTTTGGCATCCGGGTATTGCCGGAACAGGGGATTATTTGTGCCGACGATATATTTAATCTCCTCAGCAAAATGACGTTCATACTGTAGGCCATTGACTAAGGCATACCATTTCATTTCGGGATGTATTTCTCTGTATTCACTCCATTTTTTCTGTAATTCCGGAGTCATGACTGCCCCCTGATAACCATTGCCGTGCCATTCAGTTCTGCTTTCATCAGACAGGTCAGACAGATTTCTTCCAACGGTGCCGTCAGGGCTTTTTCTGCCTGTACGACACTCGCCTGTTTCAGTTTGTCCAGCCTATCCGGCAGTTTGCCACCCCAACCTGAACCGCTGCCGGGTGATCCACTGCCAAAGTTAATGCCCGCACTGCTGGTAATACCGCCCGCATCGATTTTAAGGAAGTGCCCGGCGGCCTGTAGGGTCAGTTCACTGCCAGCATTAATTACGATTTTAGCGCCGGAACTCAGGTGAATTTCATTACCGCTTTGAGTTAACAGAGCGTCATCTGCCTTGATATGGAGTTTCTGCCCCGTAGATAGGGAAATATCATTGCCCGCCTGTACGCGGTACTCATTATCAATGCGTAAATGGGCATCATGTTTGATATGGTGTGTCCGGTTGTGCCCGATATTACGGGTTTCATCATTCAGAACCTGCGTATTCATATCCCGCTGGGCATGAATAAACACTTCCTCGCTGCCGCTTTCATCCTCAAAACGTAATTCGTTAAAACCATTACCTTTATGGGTCTTGGTTCTGAACGTGGTGCGGGTCTTTTCCGCCGGTAAATTTAGCGGCGGACGGTTAAGGGCGTTATAGGTACATCCGGTGATAATGGGGCGGTCAATATCGC
>NZ_PUJV01000047.1:0-11336 GCF_011189495.1 Photorhabdus stackebrandtii | reverse complement strand
TATCACGGCAGGTGTGATGGAGGTGTTCAAGTTCGGCTTTTTGTTCATCGGTAATGAATATTTTCATGACGGATACCCTGAACCTCATTTGGGCGAAAATCAAGCAGTTTCAATGAGCACAGGTATATCACTATTAATTCTTTCTGTGGTTTAAAGCAGTTACTCAATGGGGAACGGCAGTGTTTTTGAGATTTATGATGAATACCCAACCAGTCACTAATAAGATAATAATTATCTGAAGTTGAAAAAGGCGTGTTTACTACACCAGTGTGGCGATATTGTGCATTAACATTATCGTTATACCAGATAAATAAGGGGATATTATAAGTATCTTTTCGTGGGTTACTGACACCGTGATGATAACGGATGTCACCATTCTTATCTAAGCGTTGTAACCCGTGATCTGAGAAATAGAGGATAGAGGCTTTTTCTTCTTTGATTTTATTGATGATTTTTTTCATTAGCTGGTCTGTATAAGCTATTGAACTGTCATAGCAGTTATCATCTTCATTCGATGAAAAGGAAATTAGTTTATTTTCTGGGAAGCGGTTACAGGATGGCTCATGACTTCCATAGATATGCATGATAATAAGTTTCTTACCTTTTTGTTCTAGGGCATCATCTAAATAAGGTAACAACTCTTCATCATATCCAATATATTTATTCCATTTCTGCTTATCAGCCATATTAGCGATAATGGTAATTAAGCTGTTACTTTTGCCAGATCTGCCTTGATTACTTATCCAGGTTGTCTTAAATCCTGCATCTTTAGCTAAAGATACAATATTGTCAGCATAATGAGTCTTATCTTTGAGCTGATATAAGGTGACATTAGACAGTGAAATAGGTACAGATAATATAGTAACTGGTGCTGGAGAAATAGCTTGATTGAATATCAGCATATTTTTTTGCATTATGTTTAATGTTGGTGTTGTGATTTTATTATAACCGTATAGAGACATATGGTCTCTTCTTGCTGATTCTCCTATTAGTAGTACATAAGTATCAATATCTTTATCTTTTTTTATATAATTAAAATTTACTTTAACAGACGTAATTCTCCTGATTTGTTGATTTTCATATATTGCTCTTACCATTGCTGATGAGTTATAGAATGGTGTTCCCATTAAAAAATGCTCTGACAAAATTATCTTATCTGAACGTTTTTTTTTCTGAAATATAATAATCAATTGGTACTAATAGGCAGGAAAATAATAAAGCCAATATATTGGATTTTAGAAATCGATAATCTGTATTTTTTGATAACCACCTTATGGATAAAAAATAAATTAACATCATGAAAATAAAGAATAATACATAGTATTTGTTGTAAGACAACATACCTACAGCTTCACTGCTATTTGTATTGATAAAAGTATTGGCAATAGTTGAAGAGAAGCTTATCTGGTGTTTACTAGAGAAGAAAAATGATGTAGATATATTAAGTGACCATAATAAAGAGATAAGTAAAACTAAAGGCTTGAAATATTTAAAACGATAGAGAAATGCGTTAGTACTTGCTAGTAAAAAACTCAGTAATACTATCTTTAACTTATACTCATTAGCCACATTACCAATGAAAATTATTGGCAGTAAAGCCAGAATTAAGATAATAAGAATGGGTAATTTATTTCGCATATAGGCTAATAATGTTAAGTAGCGAATTGAAATAATAAAGTTAATCATTAACCTAAGAGTAAAACAAGAGCTTAACTTGCGAAATAGCTCTGAGTTTAGGCAGTATGCACGCCATTTTTTGTACCTTAATAGCGATATTGTTGATGATATTTAACCTTATATCTCTAGCTCTGTTTAAGTTCAGACTTGTTTCTTTGGGTTTGAATGTGTGGGTAATTAATCCAGCTGTTGTTTCTATCCGATAACGTTTTCTTACCATGATCCGCCTTCATAATGCTATAGAATACAGATTTTGTGTGTTTATTAATCTGATAATCTTGATTTGTGTTCACAATAGTCTCACGATGAGGGAGCAAACAGTCAGAAGAGGGGGATACTATGAATACGGCCATATTAAAAGTTCGTGTTCCTGAAGAACTAAAAAATGCGGTAGCAAGAGCTGCTCAGGATAACAGTTTGGATATGTCTAGTTTTGTCCGCCTGGTATTAACCCGAGCGACAAAGGAACGCCACATTCCTAATGCCACAACGCAGGCGGCGATCCGTGAGCTGAAAAGTGGTGGTGGTACAAGTGTAGATACCGTAGATGAATTTTGGGATGAAATTTTTAAATAAAATATGCTAAAAATTTGATATTCATCCGCATTTAAAAAGGATTTAAAACCCTTTTAGCATGATAAATCAGCTATTTCTGTTATTAATACCGTATTAAAACTGCTTGTCACGGGAAAACCACTTCCCCGTGAATATAAAGAGCACTCATTGAAGGGGGATTATATTGGGTATCTGGAATGTCATGGAAAGCCGGATCTCCTATTGATTTATAAGATAACTGAGCAGGTTTCACAATTTTGTATGGATATTTGCCCCTTATCGATTACCTGAGTTTCTTTGCCTGATTGTTTATCAGTAGCATCAAGTATGCCACTGATGGAACTTTTCACGTCTTCAGCAGAAAGATCGCCTTGTATCTGCAGAGTGAAATTGCCTATACCCTGTAATTTCAACGGAACCCAACCCCATTGATGTAAAATAGTTAAATCCGCATCCATTCCCTGGAAACTTAAAGAGAATGGTTTCTGTACCTGTTGATCTACTGTGCCTTTAATTTTCAGTAACCCATCATCAACAGAGGCATCTAATTGGTCGAGGATGAGTTTATTTCCCTCTGTGTGTAATTTAAGGTAAGGGCGGTTTAATTCAACTTTGTTGAATGTTGCGCTGGTGGCGCTCAGATTTGAAGATCCGCTCCAAATCCCCCATCTTCCATCTTTCAGTAATTCCATGTTATCGACATAACCATTAAGAGCGGTAAGCTGGAATGGAAAATCGGGATTGATATCAACCAATAGGCTGTTATTAATCGTCATCCCGTTAATGGAAAAGCCGGATATCCATTTAGGCAGTGATTCTTTCAGTAACTGATGCCAGTTTTGCGGCAAAGTATAAGTTAAACCCGCAACCGTTGCATTTGCGATTTTAAACTGCTTTGTTTGGTGGTTCCATTGAGCTTTGATGTGGAATAATCCCTTTTCCCAACGGGCAGTAAGATTGGAAATATTAAGCTCATTTCCGGCAAGAATAAGGTGACCAATAGCGTCGGTGACATGAAGATCATTCAGCGTAGTATCCATTACGTTGAAATCAATAATTCCTTCTTTCCCTTGCCAGTTCCCGTTAACCAAACCGATATTTTTTACTGAGGCATCCAGATAGTTAGCAGACCAGCCTTTACCTTCCAGCTTGGCATTAGTGAGGCTCAGATCTTTAATGCTCACTGCGGGTAATTTACTGGTTTTCAGCCATAACTCTTCAAGTGTCATGGCAGTCTGCCAGCGAATATCACTGATAAGTAAATTATCCCACTGCCAGCTCCCATCGGGTAGACGTTGCCCATTACCGGATACCGAACCGCGTGCCAATGTTGCACCAAATGAGCGGATAATCAGTGTATTCTGTTGGTTATTCCCTTGCATAACCACCTTTTCAAGAGAAATATTATTTAAGTTCAGCTGATCGGCACTGAACTGAAATTTTCCATTCCCTGCCAATTCACCTGATTGAGGGTTCCAGGGAGTGATGCCACCGGTAATATTTTCCCCTTGGACCTGCCAGTCTGCATTTTCTGACTGAATAGACATTTGATTGAGTTGCAGGATATTGGCGCTAAAAGGTAAGGATTGCCGCTCGCCTTTTATTGTTAATTGGCCCTGTTGCAATAACAGACGGTGAAAATGATGCGGAGAAGTGAGTTGCTGCCAGTTGAAATCGAATGCCGCAACTTGAGCCTCTAAGGTAAAAGAGTGTTGTTTATTACTAAGGGCGATATTGGTGAACGTCAGGGTTCTGGGTTGTGACCAGTAATGTTCGATATTGCCAATCTGAACCTGATAATCACTGTTATTACTGAGCCATTGACTCAATTGGCGAGCGCCCCAGCTTGTCTGAATAACGACATAAAGAGTGACTACTGTCAGTATTAGCAGTAATGACAGAGTAACCAGCAATTTTCCTAACCATCTCATCATCAGACTCCAATTTAATCAGCTTATAACTTCCTTTTATGCCGTAATTTTTGTGTTCACTCAAGAGATGGTGAATAAAAGTTATGAGCGAGGAGAAATTATTATTTGTGATGCTTGCATAATTGAACGATAAAACCAAAATACCAATAAATAACTATATTAGTTATAAATTCTAATAGTTTCATGTGATGAGATAATAAAAAAATAAGGAGTTATTAGTGTTGTTTTATTGTTTTAAAATAACTTTTAGATATTGATTTTTTCTTGATTTTATTTGTGTCTTTCATGATAAGTTATTTCATATTAAGGTGTTACGATTCTTTCGTGAATTTGTTAATAATTATCTTGTGTAATTAATGCAATTATTAAGTCTATATTTTATCTCATGGTAATATAGCTAATAACATCCGAATGAATTAATGTATTAATGGATGGTTATAAGTGGAATAATGATTTTTTTCGTAATCACTTCTATTCCTTTCTCAGTTTTACTGATGATTGAAATAAGACTTCATCGTTTACTTTCATCCATCTTCCAGCAAATAAATAACGTAAGGAATCTATTATGTCAGAAAGCATGAAACAAAAATCGTCGCATGAAAGCAGTATCCGCATGACCAGCCCACTGACTGGAAAGGAATTTCTGGATGGGCTAAACGATGGTCGGGAAGTCTGGGCTTATGGTGAACGTATCCACGATGTTGCCCGCCATCCTGCTTTTCAAAATCCAGCCCGCGCTGTTGCGAAACTCTACGACGCTTTGCATGATCCCGTTTATCGTGACGTACTGACTACGGCTACAGATACGGGGAGTTGTGGTGTAACCCATCCCTTTTTCCGTGTGCCGCGTTCACAGCAGGATTTAATTGCGGATCGTGATGCTATCGCCGCGTGGGCTCGTATGAATTATGGTTGGTTGGGTAGAAGTCCTGACTATAAGGCGGCGTTTCTTACCTCACTAGGCGTAAACCCAGAATTTTATGGTGAGTTTGCTGATAATGCAAAAAACTGGTACGCCCGCTCACAGGAAAACGTGTTTTACTGGAATCACTCAATTATTAACCCACCGGTAGATCGCCATTTACCTCCTGATGAAATTGGTGATGTTTGTATTCATGTTGAAAAAGAGTGCGATGATGGATTAATTGTCAGCGGCGCAAAAGTTGTTGCCACGGGGTCGGCGATTAGCCACTACAACTTTATTGGTCATTATGGTTTACCGATAAAGAAGCGGGAATTTGCGTTGGTCTGTACCTTACCGATGAATGCGCCAGGACTGAAATTAATCTGTCGTCCCTCTTACGCACTGGCGGCTGATAAAATAGGCAGTCCTTTTGATTATCCGCTCTCTTCCCGATTTGATGAGAACGATACGATTATTATTATGGATAAAGTGAAGGTTCCTTGGGAGAACGTATTTATCTATGGCGATGTAGATAAAGTCTCGTTATTTTTTGCTGAATCTGGTTATTTTCATCGGGCTATGCTGCATGGTGTGACCCGGTTGGCTGTTAAACTTGATTTTCTTTGTGGATTAATTATTAAGGGTGTTGAAGCCACGGGTACGAAGGATTTTCGTGGCGTACAAACACGGGTTGGTGAAGTATTGGCATGGCGTAATATGTTTTGGGCGTTCAGTGATGCGATGATTAAATCTCCGGAGTCCTGGGGTAAGGATGCCTTATTACCTCGATATGAATATGGAATGGCTTATCGTTGGTTTATGACGCTGGGTTATCCGCGGGTAAAAGAAATTATTGAACAGGATTTAGGGAGTGCCTTGATTTATGTTAACTCTCATGCCAGCGATTTTTCTAACCCAGAGCTGTCTCCCTATCTTGATAAATACGTGCGAGGCTCCAATGGTTACAGCGCAGTTGAACGGGTTAAACTGATGAAACTGATTTGGGACTCAATTGGTACCGAATTCGCTGGCAGGCATGAATTATATGAGCGCAATTACTCTGGCAACCATGAAACTGTCAGAATAGACGTGTTATTGGCTGCCCAATCGTCGGGTTTAGTGGATCAATGTAAGGGATTTGCTGAACAGTGTATGAGTGAATACGGTCTTGATGGTTGGATCGGTAACGATTTTATTTGGCCTTCCAGCCGCTAGGCTAAACCATAATCACGCACAACTGTGATTTTATGTGCGTGATTATTAAGTTGATTATCTGCTGTGTATCGTGAGCAGGCAGCTCCAGCGCTTGGCAGATTAAAATTGCCGGCGTGATCCGCGACAAACATTGCCAATAAATGCTGACAGGCAGCAAACAGAGTTTATGGCAGTGGTGGGCATGATGTGAAATTCCGGGCCGACAAAAAACGCATTTTAATGATCCACTACACAAAAGCAATCGTTTGCGAAAAAATTCTGTAACCAAGTGTGATTTAATCTGGTCACATTTTTATATGTTTTAACTTGTGTTTGTTGCTGATTTTTTTTCTAATCCAGCGTTGCCTGCTTTTGGCGTTTTCTAAAGGATGAGTCTAACGTCGTAAGAATTTACATAATTTTAACAATATAGCTGGGGTACATAGATGTATCATCTTGATGTTTATGGCACGCTTGTTGCGTCCGCATTAGTACTATTAATTGGGCGAAAACTCGTACAATCAGTTCCATTTCTTGAAAAATACACCATTCCTGAACCTGTTGCGGGTGGCCTGTTAGTTGCTTTTATACTTTTAATGCTTAAGCAAACGACGGGTTGGGAAATCAGCTTTGATTTGTCCCTTAAAGACCCTTTGATGTTAACTTTCTTTGCCACTATTGGCCTGAATGCGAATCTTTCCAGTTTGCGAGCGGGTGGTAAGGTACTTTTCACTTTTGTCTTTGTCGTTGTTGGCCTGTTGTTGGTTCAGAACACCGTGGGTATTGTGCTGGCTGAACTGCTGGGGCTGGATCCATTAATGGGCTTGCTGGCGGGTTCTATTACGCTGTCGGGTGGTCATGGTACCGGTGCTGCCTGGGGTAAACTGTTTATTGAGCGTTATGGATTTGAAAATGCAACAGAAGTGGCAATGGCCTGTGCGACTTTCGGTTTGGTGCTAGGTGGTCTGATTGGTGGACCGGTTGCTCGTTTTCTGGTGAAGAATACAAAAACCCCAGGGTTGAAGGCAGATGATACCGAAGTGCCAACGGCGTTTGAAAAACCTTATACCGGTCGGATGATTACACCATTGGTCATGCTGGAAACTATCGCATTGATCTCTATCTGCCTGATGGCAGGTAATTTTGTGTCTGAGCTTATGCAAGGTACATGGTTTGAATTACCGACATTCGTCTGTGTGTTATTTATTGGGGTTATCCTCAGTAACAGCCTGTCGGCGTTAGGTTTTTACCGGGTATTTGACCGGGCGGTTTCTGTGTTGGGTAACGTCAGTCTTTCGTTGTTTCTGGCAATGGCGTTGATGAGCCTGAAATTGTGGCAGATGGCATCTCTGGCATTACCAATGCTGACAATTCTTGCGATACAGGCTGTTGTCATGGCGTTGTACGCAATTTTTGTTACCTATCGTGTGATGGGTAAAAACTACGATGCAGCGGTTCTTGCTGCGGGCCATTGTGGTTTTGGCTTGGGGGCGACACCGACAGCCATTGCAAACATGCAGGCGATTACCGACCGTTTCGGTCCCTCTCATGTGGCGTTTCTGGTGGTGCCGATGGTAGGCGCGTTCTTTATCGATATCGTTAACGCGATTGTGATTAAGCTCTATCTGCTGTTGCCAGTATTCCCGGCAGTGTAGGGGCTTAGAAAGATACTGCGCCAACTATTCAGTTGGTGCAGTATTGTCGTTGTGTTCTGCTGTAATTTATAATTCAAATCTTCTACACCATTCAATTTTGTTACTTCTTGTCAGCCTTCGATAAGATCCAGTCCCTGGCTCTTTCCTCATCGGAGAAATCCTGCGGCAAGGTCACCGGTTGGTAACGTTACCGCTGCGTCAGAAATTTTTCATTAACCGTCATTTATCATTATTTATTCTTAGACAAGCATCGTCATAGTTTCACCGTCAAAACGACAATACAACGTAATATATTCGCAACTAGGCGGCCACCAAGGGCCGCGCGCGTTCCAGTTTGTCAGCCAAAACCTCATTATGCTGAGCCAGCCACATGTCATTGATGAACTGGAGGTTAAGCCAAAACTCCGGTGTGGTTCCCAAAACCTTTGCCAGCAAAAAGGCAGTTTCCGCAGTCACTCCACGCCGACCACCGCACAGCTCATTGACGGTCTTCCGGCCTACGCCCATAGCTTTTGCCAGTTCGCCCTGGGTGATATCCAAGGGCTCTAGAAATTCTTCTTTGAGCATAGTGCCCACACTGGTAGGTTGATGAGCGGGAATTCTTAGTGCTTCAATCATGGTTTCACCTCTTACCTGTATGTATGGGGGTTCAGATAGATCCCGTTAGCCTCGCCTGCATCCCATTGGAATATCAGGCGATATTGCTTGTTAACGCGGATCGAACACCAGTCTTTTAGATTGCCTTCCAGATGCTCAAATCTGTTACCCGGTGGCACCCTTAAATCCTTCTCGCCTTTAGCGACATGGATAATATCGAGCTTACGCTTTAAAGCACTTTCAATTGTGCTGGGTATGTTGGGTGACTTTTCACCGCGAAAGTAATAATCATCCAACCACTGATCCCTGAACATCTTAATCATGGTTAATGGTATCCTGTATCGATACATGTTACAATTGGTTTCTAGTCTTCGTTTTTGCCTGCGCTCAATGCGTGTTTCATTTTTCTGCGAAGTTATGTTTGTGAAACAATGAATAATTGACAGTATATGGAACACCATTTACATGGTAAATAGTCAGGCCGTTGACAAACCTTGTTAAAAATAACGGTGTCCGTGTGATGGGTAAAAACTACGATGCAGAGGATGTAGGAGAAATCAATCTTCCCGGATATAACTTACATCCTTTGACGGGAGATAGGAGAGGGCAGTGGGCAATTACTGTTTCAGGGAACTGGCGTATTACATTCGAATTTATCGACGGTGATGCGTATATCGTTAACTATGAGGATTATCACTAATGAAAATGTTCAATCCCCCTCATCCAGGCGAAATTATTGCTGATTCTTTGGAAGAACTAGGCTTGGGAATTCGTGATCTTGCGCGGGCATTAAATGTTGCTCCGTCTACGGCTCAACGTTTAGTTTCGTGTAAAGCGGCAGTCACGTCAGAAATGGCGGTAAAGTTATCTAAAGTACTTGGTAGCTCTCCACGGTTGTGGCTGAAACTGCAAGAATCTTATAGCCTTGATAAAGCAGAAAAGACGGTTGATATTTGTGACTGCTCCCCGCCGTAAACGGCGAGGCTTCCCACTTCCTAGGCCGCAGCCGTCTGTGCGACGGATTTACGCAGGCCTCCATGGGCAGAAACGACGAGTCCCGCCGCCTGTAATTCAAATATGCCTTGCTGTTTAATATTCAGCGCAGCGTTGAGATCCCGATCGTGCTCTGTGTGGCATGCCGGACATTGCCAGAGCCGTTTGTGGAGCGGCATTTCCGGCATCTTATGACCGCAACAATGGCAGGTTTTCGAGCTGGCAAACCATTGATCCAGCTTTACCAGATGAACACCTGTTTCTGCCGCCTTGTATTCCAGTTTGGTGATGAATCCAGCCCAACCCGCGTCCCCAATGGAACGTGCCAGCCTGTGATTTTTCATCATGTTCGCCGCTTTCAGCGTCTCGACAATTACCGCTTGGTTTTCGTCAACAATTGCGCGAGATAATTTATGTTGAAAATCGGCACGGGCGTTGGCTACCCGTTCGTGAACTGCTGCAAGCTGTATGCGGGCTTTACATCTGTTGGCACTTCCCTTTTTCTTACGGGAAAGCGCTTTCTGCTTCCGTCGTAGATTGTGGCTGGCATTGCTCAGATGGCGGGGATTGGCAATCTTATTACCGTCCGATTTGATGGCAAAATGCGTCAGCCCCATATCCAGACCGGTAACATTTGCTATCAGGGTTGGCTTCGCTGGTGCTTCTATCTGCTCGTCACAGAGTATCGAAGCGTAATATTTTCCCGTTACGGAACAGCTCAGAGTAATACTTTTCACTGAGCCAGAGATTTCACGGTGTAAACGCGCTTCAATCGGCGAAATTTTCGGGATTTTGATCGCGCCATCAAGCACTTTGATTCCAACACAATGATAGCTCGATTGTCTGCCGTGTTTGCGTTTGAACGAGGGATAACGGGCTTTTAACTTCGGATTGAAAAAGTTGGAAAAAGCAACGTCGAGATTGATAACCGCCTGTTGCAACGCAATGGAGTCATATTCTTTTAGCCATCCATATCTACGAGATTTTTTCGCTACGGCAAGCAAGGGTTTGAGATCTTTCCGCGGATTTAAATTTACGCCGTGTCGCGGGTAAGCGTGTCTCTTAATGCTCAGGGCTTTGTTGTACGCGAAACGAACCGCACCGAACTGGGCATTGAGATATTCAGCCTGTTCTTGTGTCGGATATACACGGACTTTCGTGGCTCTTAACATAATCAGCGCTCGTTGATATACGCTATTTATTTTAACGGGTTAATGGTAAATATCAATTGAGTAATCATCATGAATCCCTTGAGGGCTTTCTTCGGAAGCGCCATAGTGTAAGTCAACTGGTCGTGCATCTGATCTTGACGACAACGTATCGACGCAAGCTATTTGACGGACAGATGATCGCTCAGCTGCGTGAGGCTTTTGGTTCAGCAGCGGCAAAACTTGAATGCGACATTATCGAGATGGACGGCGAACGAGACCACGTCCATTTGCTGATAGCCCATCCGCCCAAACTGGCGGTCAGTGTGATGGTCAATAATTTAAAATCGGTATCGTCGCGCCTGCTTCGTCAGCAAAATACCCATTTGCGGATGCAGAGCAAAACGGGGCTTCTGTGGTCACGCTCTTATTTTGCCTGTAGCGCCGGTGGTGCCACGATAGAAACGCTCAAAGCGTATGTGCTCAGCCAGAATACCCCGGAGTAGCCAGCCCTAAAGCCCTTCGGGCTTTTCGCCTTATATCCCCGCCCGCACTGAGGGTGTCGCAAAAGGGTTGAGGTCATTTTTTCAACGCGTCAAATTGAATCCAGCTCCCCTTCTTTAGTGCCTGTTATTTGTCCGAATAACAGGCTAAACATCACCCATAATATCAGAGCTACCGC
>NZ_PUJV01000046.1:0-11887 GCF_011189495.1 Photorhabdus stackebrandtii | reverse complement strand
CATGCGAATTGGCAGAATGACTCAACGGTTAAGACCAGGAAGGCACTATCCAAGAAAATCTATGCAGCCCCGAACTCGCTGGAACTGTTTTGGCGCACAGGCATAGAAGCTTAACCGAATGCCATTGCAACGCTATCAGCCCCGGCACCGTTTTTTTTCTCCTGCACCCGCAAGGCTACCAGAACCGCGTGGGCTAACAAGGACAGCGTGATGTGCCGATACCAGCTCTGCCAGCGGCGCACTTCGTATTGCGCCAGACCGCACTCACCCTTGGTGGCTTCGAAACCCGTTTCTATCTCCCAACGCCGACCCGCCACCGGCTCCCGCAGACCGGCGCTTCCAGGCTCGTGGCGTCAACGACTGAGCGATGGCTTGCGCACTCATGAACACCGCTCCCTTCCACCACAGCGGCTCATTTTACCGGAAAATGCCCGGCGCTGGTGTTTTCAGGGGAAATCACACCTTGATGGCGTGACTACCTCAAAATATCTGATTCAATTGATCACTATTCCGATAAAACGGCATACCAAATTCGGTGTGAAGCGACACCATATGATCCAGTGTTTGCCAGTTATTGGCGATCATGTAAGGAAAATCAAGGTAAAAGCTGCAACAGCTGATACACATCGCCGAAAACAGCACTGTGAGAACATTACTGGTAACATAAACGTTTGGCGACATCCTAGAATTCATCGACGAATTCAATCGCGTTAAGTATGTATTATATATATGATACTTACAATGCATACGTAAAGTGGGCGTAATATGAAAATTAAGCAGGAGATCAAAGAAAAGATCATCAGTTCAGCTAATGCATTGCAGGCTGAAGGTATGGAAACTCCGACAAATGAGCAAGTGCGGGAGCATATGGGAGGCGGCTCGTTATCCCATATATCACCGGTTATGCGGGAATGGCGTGATACAAAAAAATTAGAGGCCACAGCCGCACTTGAAATCCCAGCAGATTTGAAAAAAGTTATCGAAACATCATTAGGTCAGGTCTGGACAGCTGCCAGCAAACTGGCCTCTACTACGGTTGACACAATTAGGAAAGAAGCTAACACCTCGATAGAAGTAGCAATAGCCGAGCGTGACGAAGTATTGTCCGAAATAATACGTCTGGAAGAATCTATTGCGGGTCTCCGAAAACAATTAGCGGAAAAAGAGCAAAATATTCACCAGATTGAGAAAGAGCAGGAAAACAAAAATGCTCAGATAATGCAGTTAACAACCGAAAACTCATCACTGGTAGCAAGAATAAGCGAGAAAAATGAGCAAGTACAGTCTCTGAAGGATGAAGTTAAAGAGTCCCGTAATGACTATAAAAAGCTACAGGAACAGTTAGTTGAGATAGCGCGTAACACCAACCAGTGATTTTTATGAGTGAATTTATTCACAAAAGCCACAATGGATCAGTGTTGTTGTATCATTTGGTGTTTCCTGCAAAACTCCAGTTTACTTTTTGCAAATGGAAAATAAAGTTGAATATCTTTTTTTTCACCAATATCTACCGACACCATATTGATAGGTACGCCAATAATGACGGAGAAGAAATGCAATAAATCAATAGGCTTCCCAGATACATCACTCACGTCAAATTGCTGATCTTCGGACGGAGAGAAAACGAATTCTATCCATTCTTTTATTTCATACGTCGAGCCAGATTTTGACGTTTGATATCCATAATTGGCGGCAAGTGTAAAATTTTTATCGTGTGCCGATATGTCTACACGAAATATGTCTTTATGATAATCAAAAACCAATTCATTATTCTTTAACTTTGGGTAGTTAAAGCCATTGAAGCCATTAAGCCACTTGAAACAACATCCATCCTAACCTTAATGGAGCTGATTGTCTTATTGAGCATGTCATCTCTTATTATCATACCAGGGTAGACGAATTTATTGAATATTCGACATTTATATAATATACATACCTCGTTTTTGTACGCGGTTACTCTTAGCTCTGGAATTTATGCTTTATTTGGGAATGAAAAACAATTATGGGTGTGCTTTCCATTTTCAAGCATGGTAGAGTTCCATCACCAAATGTTAAAATACCTGTGCCAGGATAGGAATCACCTACATCTACGTGAAGTTCATGTTTCTCATCAAAAAATGATTTCTTCATTCCATTCTCTCACTTTTAAATTTATTGGATATTTGTATTATGGGGGACGCTTGGAAAACGGACAATATTGTCCGTTCGTGAAATTTGTTCATAATGAAGTCAATAGATTAAGGGGCTGTCCTAGATAACGGTTATATTTTTCCCTTAACTATTTGTTTTAGAATATGTAATTGGTCTTTTACACCCGTTTTGACAAAATTGGTCATCAGTGGCGCATTGATAATATTCTGATAGATAAATCAATGTTACGCCAATGGCTGTCGTCGGGCTATATCGATAAAGGTTTGTTTTATCATACTGATACAGGAACCCCACAGAGCTGTATTATCTCCCCAACGCTCATGTTGCTGACGCTCTGGCCGGACTGGAGCAGCGCATTAAACAGGCGAGCGGATAAGGTAAATTTCATCTCTTACGCCGATGATTTTGTCGTCACCGGTACATCATACGCGCGGTAGTGTACTGGTGAATATTCATTGATCATTCCCGTTGACAAATGCCCTCTATCGAATCCTTAGAGGGCAAAATCCAGCAAAACGACAAGCATGCCGTAGACAAGGATTTGAAATTATATACCTGAGCCGTTTTCTTAATGTTTACCCTCTAAGCGGTATGTGATTGACCTCGCTTCAATCAAAAAAAACGGAATGCCAATAACATTACATAATGGGGCTTATGTAATGTTATACTGGTTGTTAACCGGGAGCAGGGGGGATGCAGAACAATGATGAGGCGCAATTTTTGTACAGTAAGAGTTGCCGCCGGGATCATCACAAAAAACCCCGCTGATTACTGATCACTCCGGCAAATGATCACCCTCCCAGGCATAAATGCTGGGGGATATCGCTAATAATGACTGAAGAGTGTACGTGAAATCTGAGCCACATTGCGGGGTTTTTTCCGCCCGACTTTTTACGTAGCGCCACCGAGATACCGAGGTTTTTATGGCAGATGGACTGCTCCTTGTTGGCCGCGATGCGGTACTTATCCCGGATAACTCTGACCTGAATGAGGAAGTACTCAGAAATCTTAATGCGTTTATCAAAGACCGGGAGGCGTTTGCGGACAACACCTGGCTACAATTCATAATAGCGGTAAGACTGTGGTGTCGTTGGTGTCTTGCCAAAGGCCACCCCTATCTGCCCGTTGACGCCGACTACCTGCGGGATTATCTGCTGGAACTGCATGAAAACGGGCTGGCGCCCGCCACTATCCGTAATTATACCGCTATGCTGAACCTGCTGCACCGGCAGGCGGGGTTAATCCCTGCCGGAGACAGTCAAAAGGTGAAACGGGTACTCAAAAAAATCCACCGGGTTTCGATCATTAACGGTGAAACCGAGGGTCAGGTAATCCCGTTCAGAATTACCGATCTGAATCAGATTGATGCGGCATGGCAAGCGTCAGACCGGCTGAAAGAGATCCGCAATCTGGCCTTCCTGTTTATGGCCTACAATACCCTGTTGCGTATTTTCAATCTTGCCCGTCTTAAAGTGAATGATTTGGTTTTTAATCGCGATGGCAGTGTGATGCTGAACATCGGTTACACCAAAACCCTTGTCAATGGACAAGGAGATCATCAAAGCGCTCAGCCCCAGAGCGTCAGCCAGTCTGCTAAAGTGGCTCAACGTTGCTGGCTTGATTGACCATCCCGATGCCTACCTGTTTTGCAAGGTACATCGGGTGAATAAAGCCATTATCACCATGGCTAAGCCATTAACCCGCTCTAATCTGGAACGGATTTTCTCCGCCACGTGGGCGGTGGTGCAGGGGGATAAGAAGGGGGTGGAAAACAAGGGACGCTACACGACCTGGACCGGTCACAGTGCGCGGGTGGGTGCCCGCGCAGGATATGACGGAATCCGGCTATTCTCTCGCTCAGATTATGCATGAAGGGACGTAGACAAAAGCGGAAACCGTCTTGGGGTACATCCGTCATATCGAGGCCAAAAAGAGTGTCATGATTGACCTCGTAGAGGGAAAATCTTAACCGTCAAACAAGGGAGAGCATAAAAAAGTGTGGGGCAATCGTTTAAATGCTCCCCTCAGATGGCCGTTCTGAATGGCGAATTAAAGGCACAATTTGGGAGTTGGTATCCCGGCATTAGAATTAATGAGCTAGCCGGAGTACGGTTGATAGTTCTACATTAATGTAGTAACACTTTTTTATGCTCTCCATATCGTCGTAGCTACCGTGTTAAATCAAGAAAATATCGCTTCAATTTCAGAAGCACAGCCCTCTAAGCACCGGCAGCAAGCTGCCGGTGCTTAGACCCCGGAAATCACGCCCCTGACGTCGCTCCGTGCCATCAGGCCCGCTCACTGGGGGGCTTCGCCAGGCTTAACTAACCAGAATCATCGCGGAAAGCCTGTATAGCTTAGCAGGGATGGGGAAGTGTCAGGTGATCCCTGTTAGAATAGTACCGGCTTACGCCGGGCTTCGGCGGATAACCAACAGTGCCATATACAATATCCGTGTACTACCTTCTATGCGCTGCGCGCATGAAAAAACCCGCAACTAAGCTGGTAATGCCAGCATTTTTTTAATGGCCGCAGACTACCGGTTGTGTCGTTTTGCTATCAATTAATCAATAAAAACGCTAACCGGTACACTAAAGCGAACTGAGAGTTTACGCATAGCTTCAAGTGTTAACGAACGTTCACCTTTCAAAATACGACTAACAAGGGAACGCGTCCCTATTTCGTTCTCAAAATCAGTCTGATTCAGGCCGTACTGATCCATCAATGTACGCAGAATTGCTACACCGCTTTGTGTGCTAGCAATACGTTCATTGAACTCTGTAAACTCTGGCGCACTATTTTCGTATGTGTCAATTTTAGCCGTAAGCATATCGACCAGCGGACTATCTGGATTGTGCTCGACCAGATATTCTACCAGCTTCATAGCCTCATCATAATCTTTGCGGGAAGTGCTGCCCCCTAAGAGAGGGACAATGCTTACCAGGCCATTTGCTGCCTGAATTGCTTCGTTGATCATCATTCTTTATTCCTCCGGTAATAATCCGTCAATTTGTTATATTCTGTATGGGTTGATATGTGCTTGATAAAAATTTTCCCACGCTCAAAATCTGCAAAAAACATCACTCTTAAATTATTGCCGCCAACATCAATGACCCACCATTTTTCCCGATATTTCATCCGATCCAGACTAGGGAATATGCACTTCATTTCATCTGGAGAACTGAACTTTAAGCGCCGCAACGACTTATATAGATCATCAAGTGCGGCGGAATTATTTGGGTAGCGGCGTGTAGCTAAATCAAACGGCTCCCTTGAAATAACATGCATTTCCATACCCTATTGTTTCCAATCTGGAAATAGTATACCTCAGGTTTATTATGTTGACAATATGGAAACAAATTATTCTACAGGAACATCAACGGTTCTGTCGCATTAGCGGAATGTCCAGTATACTTCCTTGTTTTTTAGCGGATCCCGCCCCATGTCCCTTATCCGAAATGTGTTCAAACGCCTGCATTATCCTGTTGATATCATCGCTCAGTGCATTCGCTGGCATCTGGCTTATGCATTGAGCCTGCATAACCTTGAGGAGATATGGATGAGACCTATATCAAAGTGAAATGCCAGTGGAAATACCTTTACCGGGCCGTAGACTCTGGCGGGAATACGGTGGATTTTCTGCTGACCGCACAGCGGGATAAGAAGGCCGCCCTGTGCCAGCATGGACAGCCTGAGATAGTTACGATTGATAAAAGCAGTGCCAATAAAGCGGCAGTAGACGAATTAAACCAGGGGAAACCAAAGGACGAAGCCATTATTATTCGGAAAAACAAATATCTCAATAACCGGATTGAACAGGATCATCGCCACATCAAACGACGAATACGCCCCATGCTGGGATTCAAAAATTTCAAGCGAGCACAAACTTTGCAGATCGGGATTGAACTGTTCAGTATGCTTCGCAAAGGACAATACCTGCAAGAGCCGGGCAGTTTTATTTCACCGGCCGCCTTCTTTTATCAACTGGCTGCATAAAAAACAATCACCTTCAATTTCACTCGAATTTTCTCTGTTAATGCGACAGAACCGTTCTTAATGGTGTCCAGTTACTTACAGTGATAAGGCAAGTGTGTGAGAACTGCACTTTTGCATCTGATTGTGTCCAGATATTTTAGCATCAAGAAATACAAATGTTTATTTTGACCACAATGATTTTTGTTGAAGAATACCTGAAAAAAACGGGAAGTAAAAGTCACTTACCAGCGCCGCTATGCGGCCATGAAGCAATAATGAAAGCGGTTGATACGTGGCTCGACATGCATATCAAAGATGACTATTCACAGAAGGCTGTCCGGCGTGCGGCTGGTGTACTCTGGTTTCCTTCCGACGACAATGCTTTTACTGCCGAGCTAATCAGATTGCTTGAGCAAATTAACGCACTAAAGTGGAGTATTGAAAGTCATATCATCAACACCTATCAGGGCCGTAACGCTCGTTTCGAAACGCTGCACAATCAGTGTGGGGGCGTGATGACTTTGCATCTGTATCGTCAGATCCGCTGGTGGAAAGACGAGAGGATTTCTGCTGTCAGATTCTGCTGGCAGGAAAAAGAGTCTCTTCTGGTGCCTGATAAGGTTGAGCTGCTATTAAGGATGGGTAAGGATAGCCGGGAGGACGAAAGCCAAGCGGTTCCTATGCATCAGTTGATCCAGAAAGTCATATCTGTACCAGAAGAACGCCTGCGTATTCGCCGTCGTTTGAAGGTTCAGCCCGTGGCTAACGTGACTTTTGTCAGCAAATTCAATCCAGCCGGGGCGCTTAAAACCGTCACCGCGCCGATGCCATACATCATTATCCAGAACGAAAGACCTGAGATAAAAATGTTGGGTAATTTCGATGCTTTTGAGCGTGCGAAACGCAGGCCACGCAATGACCGCGTAAAGACCGAAGTCCTCGGGAGCTTCCACGGTGAAAGTGTTGAAGTGATTACAGAATAAGGTTTTTTTACTGGGGTTTGGGGTGCAACGGAACCAAAACACGGTTAAGCGGTCAATTTAAACAGCCAAAAATAAACTAGCCAATTTACATCGTACATTGCCATTTTTAGCCACCTCATTTACGATAGCCAAATTAACTTTAACTCATCTTGGACGTATATTCATAATAGGTAATGTAAAACTCATAATTATTTGATTTTATGAATATTAGCCATTCTATTTAACCACTTATCAGTTATGGTTCCGTTGCTCCTTAAACCCCCATAATCGCGCATAGCGCGAGCAGCACCTAGCGATAGACCACCTGAAAAGGCTAAAAAACTGGCGTCGCTACGTGAAATCTGTAAAAGTTCGCGGGGTAAGTTCACCCAATTTTTTAATCTCCATCGCCTGAAAAACATACTGCCATTTCAACACCGTCAGCAGTATCGGGTAATGGTAGCTTATTATGGCGTAAAGCCCGAAGGTGTCCGATCATAATAAATCCGATCACCATATTCCGGGATTGGACATTTTTTCCGATAGTTGTAGTGACGCGCAATAAATGCCCCTTTTCAAACCACATTACTGATTCTTCCGCGCACCTTCCCTGAGAATGAGTAAACCACCAGAAAACCGGCCGGTTTTCTGGTGGTTTACAGAGCAGTTTAAATTCTGTCAATGAATCGGCTGATAACTCGCATTAAGACGTTTAGCCAGCTTCTCAAGTCGCTTATCCAGTGTCCACAGTCTTGCCCCCGGTGTTATCAGGGTCGATGCCAGCAATGTAATATCAACCAGACCACATCCGAGGCCGTACAGCTTTTCGTTTTCAATGAATGCCATCACCTCGATGATAGTGGCCTGATGACTCTGTGGTAACAGCCCCAGATCTCCAAGCGTTCGCAGTCTTGGTGCCGGAGGGGTACCGCAGGCTATCTCTGCCAGTATCATCGGATGAGTCAGGATCAGATCCCGACTCAACAGCTGGATCAACCCGTCATTCCTGTTTTTGAAATGGTCAATCCAGACGGACGTATCAACCAGAATAGTCATTATGCGGATGGCTCCTCATGGCGGCGGGGGATCATCTGCATTTCAGGCGATGAACCGCCGAGCGAGGCCAGTCTTTTTGCTGCCTGAACCCGAACGAACGTTTTTATCGCTTCCCGGAAGATATCAGCCTTATCCATGCCAGGCTCGGCCATTTCCAGCGCCTGTGCATACAACACATCATCAATCGTGACCGTAGTTCGCATAGCATTACCTCATGTGATTCATATTTTGATGATATCTTGCATCAAAACCGAAATCAAAGCAATCTGTAGAGTAAGAAAAGAATAATGATAGGGTGTAACCTTGCGTTGATTTTCTCAATGAGTTTTCTTGCAAAAATACCGATAGAAATTGGGCAAATCCGCAACAATCAGATAACCGGTCGTTTAACTGACACATCAAAAGTGAGAAGAAAGGTTTATGGCGCAAAAAATTGATGTTCGGGGTATAAAAGTCTCTGTCTTTTCCGACAAACAAGATGACTATATATCGCTATCAGACATCGCTAAGTACAAAGATGGCGACCGCGGTGATTACATTCTGCAAAACTGGATGAGAAACCGCAGCACCATTGAGTTTATCGGTTTGTGGGAACAGCTCCATAATCCTGATTTTAATTCCATCGAATTCGATGGATTTAAACATGAAGCGGGCGCAAACAGTTTCTCTCTCACGCCAAAACGCTGGATCACAACTACCCATGCAATCGGGATCATATCGAAAGCGGGCAGATATGGCGGAACCTATGCGCATCGGGATATTGCTTTTGAGTTTGCTTCCTGGATCAGCGCAGAGTTTAAGCTCTATCTATTAAAAGAATTCCAACGACTCAAACAAGCAGAAAATGAACAGAAAAATCTGGAATGGAATGTTTCGCGCACTCTGGCCAAGGTCAACTATCATATTCATACAGAGTCAATAAAAACGAACATTATTCCCGCTCAGGAGATTAACCCAAAAGCAAGAAACTTTGCTTATGCTAATGAGGCCGATATATTGAATCTGGCTTTGTTTGGCAAGACAGCCAGTGACTGGCGTCAAGAGAACCCGGAACTAAAAGGCAATATACGGGACTATGCCACACTGGAACAACTTGTCGTGTTATCTAATTTAGAAAGCTTCAATGCTGAACTTATCGGGCAAGGCCTCTCTGCAAACGACAGGTTCCAAAAGCTGAATCGCGTTGCGGTCAGTCAAATGAAGATCCTGATAGAAAACAAATCCATTGAAAAACTTAAACAATTAAAATAGGTCGTTCATGCGAATTGGGTATACCCGTGTCTCCAAATCTGATGGAAGTCAGGTGCAGGATCTCCAACTGGATGCTTTACTTGCTGCCGATGTCAATAAAGAAAGCATCTATCAGGATGAAATATCCGGGAAGTCAGACAAACGACCTGGATTGGATGCCTGTTTGAAAGCCCTCAGGCCTGGCGATGTGTTAATGGTATGGAAGCTTGACAGGCTTGGCCGAAGCTTAAAACACCTGGTGAACACTATCCATGATCTTGCGGATCGAAAAATAGGATTTAAGGTACTGACCGGGCAAAGTGCAGAAATTGATACGACGACGGCCAGTGGCAAATTGGTCTTTGGGATTTTTGCCGCGCTGGCCGAATTTGAACGGGAGTTGATCAGTGAACGAACAAAAGCAGGGCTGGCAGCGGCCAGAGCAAGAGGACGTGAAGGTGGACGTTCTTTTAAACTCACAAAATCTCAGGTTCGCCTGGCACAGGCTTCCATGAAAAGTAGGGATTGTAGCGTATCTGAATTATGTGAAGAGCTTGGGATTAGCAGGCAGGCTATCTATAAGTATGTAGGGCCAGATGGGGAACTCAGAGAACACGGCAAAAGAGTATTAAAATCTTAGCGCTAACTGAATACCCATTTTTTTCCTCATCAACTTTGAACCCTATCGGGGGATGGGAAAAAATAGCCAAAACCAAATCAATGCTGTTACTAACTCGCTGAATATGTGTGGGGACACTGATCTGTCGGGAGCCGGATGCGGTAGTTCCGCAAGTCCGGTTCTGAGGAGGGGCCTGTCCGGGTAACCGGCAGTTCTACTCAACCTAAACCCCAGTATGCCAATCCAAAACTGGAAACAGGCAATGAGTCGTTTTATGATTGAGTTCGGTGATCGTTTAAACGACCACCTTTAATTAAAGGGCAAATACACAGAATTATTTACAGGGTCATTATAATATATAATAAGCCACAGATTAATATTTACTTAACTCCATCAGTGGGAGAGCCCCATTTGTTTTAATTTCAAGCTGATAATCCCCCTTACCTTTACCTGAGTCACCAGACATAACCTGCTTATTGCCAAACTGTTTACTACTGTCTGTAACATAGACGTACTTGTCATGTTGAAACATGTAGTTCACAATATCAGAAACTCCTTTCTCACTGAAAGTGATTTTGATATAATGACCAGCGTCAAGAGCTTTCTGATTATCACACCACGGAATCCACATATCACCGGTAGATGAATCCTTCTCAGGAGAAACAGTCACATGGTCAGGAATGATGGGAAATGTTTCATTTGCTGATTCCTGATTAAATAAATCTACTTTGTATTTACAACCAAATTTGTTATTAACATTAATAATATTACGAATATCTGACATAATAATTTCATCCTAATATAATTTAAAGAATTTTTTCTTTTATATAACATGTCAAAGGAACTATAATACTGTATACACATATCCGTCAATGGGATTTATCTGTACTTCCTACCTATCCCTCAACTTTCTATGATTTTTATAAATTCTTTAGGGGAGTGTTTTCATTTATTAAACTCTTAAGTCCGAGTTTAATAAATATCATTGATAATGATATTTACATGAAACCGTCATTCCGCATCTAATTCCTGATTTAAAAATAGTGTGACCTTTTGCATGTTTTGTGTATTTATTGCGTTGATGAGATTGACGGCGGTCTCTAGTTTGGGAGAGCATAGAAAAGTGTGGGGCATTTATGTGGCAGCAGCTAAAGAAGCCACTTTAACGTATAAGTATTCATGGGCCGATAATGGGTAATAGTCCGGTTGAGTTGCCCAATTTACCGCTAAATAATTCAAGTGCCCCACACATTTTATGCCTTCCAGCCTGTTAACCATAACTGGATATTTTTTAACAGTGAAACGATAGCAAAGCGAATGGCGAAAAAACAGCAAATGCAATGGAGTCAGCAAGATGCGCATTATCTCTTACAAACACGGGTAATAGTATTAAATGAAGAGCTTGAAAGTTTATTTCATCGTTGGTATCCCAAATTGAAGAATACAGAGATAGAGGCTCTAGCTGCGTAAAAATACCCCATAGATTTTTATGCTCTCCTTCGCGTGGAATATTTTCCGTTTTCCAAACGGACTCATAAAACGCTGGATGATGACATAGTAGTTATTATATCTACAAATAATAATATATAATGTAAACTATCATTATTCAATGTCATTCATATGATTCTCTAATTAAATATTTGCGTTTTATTTAAATCAAACTACGATCTTTATATAACGTAACATAATATAAGTTACGTTAATTTTTAAACTAGCTGAACTTAACTCTTCATTAATCGAGGTTATATCATGAAAGAACTTCAAGAGATTACTAATGCATGGGGTGCGTGGAAAGCTAAGCAACTGGGAACTAGTTTGCATTTTACTGCGAGTACTAAATATGGTGGTAATTCTCACCTTTCTCCGTATACAAAATATGAAGTTCAGAGCGATT
>NZ_PUJV01000045.1:0-12055 GCF_011189495.1 Photorhabdus stackebrandtii | reverse complement strand
GCTGTCTACGCTTCATCTCCTTTGTTACCGCCGGAAACGCAAGACTCGCTACATAGTGGTCTGGCTAATCCCTTTCTACGACGGGACTTTCACCCGCAAGATCAGTACAGCTTTGCCCAGCGCACCGATCATTACATTCTCTAGATTGGACAACACCACTTTTTGGGCTGAAATAGTGGGAATGGATAGCAATCGCTTGGTACAAATCGGTACTGCCCGTAGAACGTTCAGGATTTTGCGTTCATGGCATGAGCTATGATGGCTTTAATACCAACAATTAGTTCTGTTTGCCTAATGGAAGCATCAGCGTGTATGGCTCCAACGGTGACTGGGCGAAGCCAAGACGCGTATAGAACGTTCGGGCGCTCTCATCAAGTGCGTGGACGATTATAGCTGAAATGCCCACCTGTTCCGCCGTGCTGGCGATACGCTTCCAGGCATCTTGGAGAAGCAATGCCCCGAGCTTCTTCCCCTGATGTTCCATATCGACAGCCAGACGGCCGAGAAGCACTACAGGGATAGGATCTGGCATATTGCGTTTAAGCGATGGTGTAGATTCAATATGATTAATTGAACCGGCGCTTAGGCAATAATAACCTATAACGTCTTTTGTGCCTTCCTTGCAAATAACAAATGTGCGGCTCGCGCCGAGCTTATTATTTTTTAAAGCCCGGCGTGAAAGCCATTCGTTTAATGTTTCATGCTGGCAATAAAAATCATTTATATTATGTTCAGCTGTTAATATTTCAGGTGCGCTTATTCCCATGGTGCTTTATATCCCATGAGTTTTTTAAAACCTGCATTATCAGAAAGCGGTTGCTCCAGCATTTGCATGAACGCATGATATTTTTCGTCGTTAACGAAAAAGTGGCGCTGATCAAGTATGGCCTCTTCGGCTGCGCGGCAGGCAGCATCCAAGATGAAATCAGTTCGGGTCTTTGAGTGCAGGTTTGCTGCATGGTCAATAAGCTCCCGCTGGAAGGCTTGAGCCCGGATGTTGATCGGGGTTTCTTTAGGTTGTGTTCTCATAAATCACCTGTGTAGCAAATTGGTAGACAGTCATCATAGCAGTTGTGTAACTAATAGCTACACATTTAGCGTCTCCATTTGAAATCTCATGAAACATTGCATAGGGAAATTAACGAATGACTGAACGTAGTCGAACAAATGGAATGGTGCAACTCTTTTGCAACGACAACACATTGCTCCGCGTTTAATACTCGAACCACAACGCCCCGCCGCGACTTTTCAGTCCGAGATGACTATAAGATATATGGACACTGATTCAATTCAAGTGGGTGAGTAAATTTTTTTGACAACGTAGTCGCAAACATATATCCGGCTTCAATGAGCCCTGATGAAAATCCGCACCCTCTGCCCTCATTAACTGAAGACGGAGTATATATTTCTGGTGCAACCTTGGCTCCCTTGAGCGAACATATACCTTCAGGATGAATTGTGAGCACCATTCAGTATAGATATAACCGATTCAATTGGTCTAGCTGGCAAAAATAAATCACGCTGCGTCTTCTCATCACCATCCCGAATAGTTATGATGCATGGGTAATGGATATGGATGTAGCCAGCGACTCGACCAATATCAATGCTGCGGGAGCGGATATTCCAGCAGACTGTAGGATTACCATGCAAATGAAAGTTAGAAATTTCGAGGGCGCTAAGTTATATATCAGCCGCTGTACATTTCGACCTATTCCTGCACGGTAAACTACAACTAACACGAGCTGTTAAGGACGCACCTTTGGTTATGTGCCAAAGGCGTATTTCTAACATACGAATTTTGCTTAGCGAATGAAAGGGACTTCCCCTCGATTTGGTTACTGTGTTGATTTTCCGTGCCATCATGGGGAGTAACCAACATATTACAGGGGATTCATTATGACCATCGCAACTATGGGTATCGATCTCGCAAAAAACACCTTTGCTGTTCATGGTATTGAACACAACGGCAAACCTGTTCTTGTTAAACCCAAAGTATCTAGGACTGCGCTGCCTGAGTTAATCGCTAATTTACCGCCCTGCCTGATCGGTATGGAAGCCTGCTCCGGCGCACATTATTGGGCAAGGTTGTTCCGGCAGTACGGCCATGATGTCCGGCTAATGGCCCCAAAATTTGTTTCTCCCTATCGTCTGGCGGGTAAAGCTGGAAAAAATGATGCCGCCGATGCATTAGCCATCTGTGAAGCTGTCCAGCGTCCGCATATGCGCTTTGTCCCTGTTAAAGATGAAGAACAACAATCGATGCAATGTTTGCATCGTACTCGCCAGGGGTTTATTGAAGAAAGAACGGCTTTATATAACCGGCTCCGTGGCCTGCTATCTGAATTTGGTCTCGTTGCCCCGCAACGCACAGAACAGCTTCGTTATTTGGCCGCAGAACACAGGGAAGCCTTACCTTGCTGGGTTCGGCAGTGTGTTGATGATCTGCTGGGGCATATTGATGCCATTGAGCTGAAAATTAGTGAATATGATCGTATTCTGGCAAAGATAGCCGATCAGGATAGTCGTAGTAAAAATTTGATGAAAATCAAAGGGATTGGTCCGACAACAGCGAGTGCATTGGTTGCCAGCATCGGTGATGCCCATGATTTTAGAAACGGCCGTCAACTGGCCGCTTGGTTGGGTCTAACGCCCTCGCAGTACAGCAGTGGAGGAAAATCCCGCTTGGGGAAAATCACTAAAGCCGGTGACAGTTACCTGCGTACTTTACTTGTCCAGGGAGCACGTTCTGTGATGATTGGTGTGGAAAATAAACAAGACCCATTCAGTAGATGGGTTAGTTCACTGATCAATCGACGAGGTTACTGGTGCGCAGCGGTGGCTATTGCGGCAAAAAATGCCCGTTTATGCTGGGCATCATTGAGTTATGGTGATGACTTTAGACTGTATTCCGCATCAGATACCTGAAACAAGTCTGTAGAGAAAATTACCTTTTCTGGCTGCAAGCGTTGATGTTAAAGGGTTAGACCCCGTGAGGAATTTCTGTAAATCGTACTGGATATAATTATCCGATTAGCGAACGAGAACCTCATGAGCGTCTTTCATCAGGGTCCGAATCGATGATAATTCATCATGACCGTTTATAGTACCGCAGTCTTATCCCTTTATTTCAGAGATGGTCAGACAGAAAATAAAAAACCGACGTTGACTGTTCGGGGAAGTCCTTATAATTCGCTAAGCCTCGTGCACGATTTAAACCGGAACCGCAGCCCAT
This sequence comes from Photorhabdus stackebrandtii, assembly GCF_011189495.1. Taxonomy (NCBI): domain Bacteria; kingdom Pseudomonadati; phylum Pseudomonadota; class Gammaproteobacteria; order Enterobacterales; family Morganellaceae; genus Photorhabdus; species Photorhabdus stackebrandtii. The sequence goes on along the minus strand of NZ_PUJV01000045.1, from coordinate 8,823 downwards.
ACCGTCAGGCAGCTCGTGGCTGGCGACGTTGCATCTCAACGGTCTTCTCGGGTATGCCACAACCGCAGCACGTAGATCATCGAATCAAGAATTTCGTAACGTACCTCGTACTCGCCAACCAAAATACGCCTTACCTCACGTGGCTCGAACTGAAATAGTTGCTCTCCAATACGCGGATTAGTTAGCAAAATCGTCGGAGCCTGGGTCAGCGACTGTACCGCCCGAGCGGCAGCTGGCTTATTAGCCAGAGCCAGAAATTCATACAAACGCGCCAAATCTGACAGCGCCTTAGTGGTCCACTTAAGCTCCATCAACGCGGCACCGGCAGTTGATGGTCGGTACCGAGGCTGTCAGCCCAAGCCTGCACCGCCTGGTGATCGATAACTCGACCGGTATCCACGTCTGCCAACGCTTCTTGGGTCAGACGATCACGTTCCTCTTCTTGGGCGATCCATGCGGAAAGCGCCTGTTTCATGATCCAGCCACGTGAGCGTTCAAGTCGGGCTGCCATCTGGTCAACTTTGTCAGCCATCGGGAGTGGCACGTGTACGGTCAGTACCTTGGTTGCTGCTTGTGTCATGCTGCTCTTCATTCTAATGACTCCTCTTGTTTTATTTTAATCAAAGTTAATCATAGTGATTGACTTTGATTTGGTCAAGAGTGTCAAATTGAACTATACCCTATCCTGATGTCAGTTCCGCCAAGTAAAACATGTCAGAATAACCCCAATTATGCATTAATTGACATTTATTAAAGGGGATCATAGAGTCTTTCCTGACACTTCAGAACACAAAAAGCAATGAAATGGGCGAACTTGTCATTTATCAACCAAGCAATGGGGATAAAGTTTCGGTAAGGCTGGAAGGCGATACACTTTGGCTCACACAACGGCAACTGGCGGAAATTTTAGAAACATCGACCGATAACATTAGCCTGCACCTTAAAAACATTTATACCAGTGGTGAATTGACGGAAATAGCAACTACCGAGGATTTTTCGGTAGTTCAACACGAGGGGCATCGATCCGTTTCCCGAAAAATCAAACATTACAATCTTGATGCCATCATTTCTGTCGGCTACCGCGTCAATTCGAAACGGGGTACGCTGTTTCGTCAATGGGCGACCGGTGTTCTACGCGACCATTTGATGCAAGGGTGGTCGCTGGATCGCACCCGTTTCGAGCGCAACGCAGCCGAACTGGAAGCTGCGTTGGCATTAGTCAGGAAGACTGCGCAATCTCCCAGTCTCATTGTCGAAACCGGCAGAGGTCCGGTTGAAATTGTTAGCCGTTATATTCAAACCTTCTTGCTATTGCAACGCTACGATGAAGGTTCATTGATTGAGCCCAAGGGAACAACGGGCGGGCTTATGCCGTCTATTGACGAAGTCAGATGTTCCATCGCTGGGTTGAAAGCAGATCTTATATCACGGAATGAAGCCAGTGAGCTTTTTGGTCTTGAACGCGGTGATGCACTCGAAGCTATTCTCGGCAATCTCGACCAGTCCGTATTCGGTGAGCCTGCTTATCCAACTATTGAACGTAAAGCGGCACATCTACTGTATTTCGTCATCAAAAATCATCCTTTGTCTGATGGTAATAAACGTACCGCTGCTTTTCTGTTTGTTGACTTCCTCAGCAATAACAACGCACTGATGCGAGATGGACAGCCTGTTATAAACGACATTGGGCTTGCTGCGTTAGCGTTGCTTGTCGCGGAATCAGCACCAACGCAAAAAGAAACAATGACCCGTTTGATTGAAAACATGTTAGTTGGTGTAAGGTAAATCAGCATGAAAGGACAACGCATTGGCTACATCCGGGTGAGTACGTTCGACCAAAACCCAGAACGACAACTTGAAGGTATTCAGGTTGACCGAACCTTTACCGATAAGGCATCAGGAAAGGACGTGAAGCGCCCGCAATTGGAGTCACTCATCAGTTTCGCACGTGAGGGCGACACCGTCGTGATACATAGTATGGATAGACTGGCTCGCAATCTCGACGATCTGCGTTGTATCGTACAAACGCTGGCGCGGCGTACTCATCGAATTTGTTAAAGAACATCTCTGTTTTACTGGGGAAGATTCACCGATGGCAAACCTGATGTTGTCTGTCATGGGAGCGTTCGCCGAATTCGAACGTGCGTTGATCCGCGAGCGACAACGCGAAGGTATTGCACTTGCTAAGCAACGCGGGGCTTCCCAGGGGCGCAAGAAAGCACTAGAACCAGATCGCCGTGCCGAACTACGGCGTCGCGCTGCTGCCGGTGAAAAGAAAACGCAGTTGGCGCGCGAGTTCTGTATTAGCCGTGAAACACTCTATCAATATCTGAAAATGGATAACTGACTATGCCGCGCCGCTCAATTCTTTCCATCAATGAGCGTACCAACCTACTTACTATGCCTGAAAATCAGGATGATTTGATCCGTTACCAGGATGAGCGGCTGACATTACTGGAGCAATAGCTCGCCACAGTTGACCGGTTGGCACAGGCAAACGAGCTACCTGATGCTATTATCACTGAATCAGGACTGAAGGTTACTTGTAGAACAGCTTATGGAAGATTAGTCAACCAACAACTGGCGGTTGCCCGTAAAGGCGATCCGGTATTTTGTCCCGCCTGTAAACAAACCGGGGCTATTGCGGAAGGCTCCAATTTGTTCAATATACAGGGAATACCTGTTGCACTGGAGGGACACCGGGTTAATTGTGGTTGCCCGACTGGAGCCTGTCGATTAAAGGTACGGTCATAAATATCACATTCCAAGGCTCTTAATTGAAATATCCATAAAACCAGAGCAGGCTTTAAACTATTATTAAAAGTCACTGTTTTAACTTATGGTTTTAATCGGTACAGAGTTTTAACAGTTTTTTACCCCTTTTAACGCCTGTTTTTTATTACGTTTAATCATCATCGGCTATCGTATTTTAACCCGAATTCTGGATAAAAAATTGACATGAAGCCTGTTCCAGGAGCAGTGTTTTGGTGCATGCCGAAACAGCTCCGGGGAGGAACAGGCTATGGACAACTTAGTTGAAATTTTCTGTGATGTCGATGATTTTTGCCGTTTTTTCATCCCTCAATGGGAACTAGTTTGTCTCGATAGCGGGCATCGTTTACGCCGCCGACAAGGTCACCTGTATCCCAGTGAAATCATGACCATTTTGATCCTTTTTCATCTGTCACATTACCGGGATTTTAAACATTTTTATCTAGAACACATTTGGCAATATCACCACAACGATTTTCCCACCTTGCTCAGCTATCCCCGTTTTGTCAGTGTGGCCCCTTCCGTTTTGGCACCACTATGTAGCTATCTGACTCAAATGAAGAACCCCGCCGCAAGCAGCGGGGTATCTTAAAACAGTGTGAACTGATAGTCCGAGTGTAATTTGTTATATTCTTTGCCTTGATTTTTAACATATTTGCCAATCATCTGTTCGTTTCCATGTTTACCAACTGTGCGGGCAAAATATCCATCTGTCCAAAATTCTCCGCCCCATAGTTTCTTTTTCACTTGAGGACAACGTTTGAATATTTCTCTTGCTGTCAGGCTTTTTATCAGCGTTACAATCTTTATCACACTATATGTTGGCACCGATTGGATCAAGAAATGCACATGGTCTTTGTCTGTACCTATTTCCAAAAATTTCAACTGATACCTTTGCTCAATTTCAAGGCAAATATCTTTTAGTACTTCATCAACCTGTAAGTCAAAAACCACCTTGCGGTACTTAGCTGGTAACACCAGGTGATACATCAAGATGGTGACATTATGACTTTTGTGAAGGTATTCGCTCATTATGTTAGCTTACGCCGCAAGCGGCGGGGAATTAGACCCCAAGAGATTAAAGGTTCAATATCTTCCTTATCCAAATCCGATACTGTCGACAATGTTGGCTGTGCCCCATGCATACCTGGTTGAGCTTCAATTTTAGAAGGCAAAGCGGCCTCTTCATTTTCCTGACTTTCGATAACGGCCACAGGCGATTGCGTTTCTAATACAGAAACCTGCCCAGAACTTTTGGTGACAAACGGTACCAAACCTTCGGAGACTAACGCGGCTTGCATATCTGCCTGCCGCAAATGGTCAGCAACAGGCGGGGGATCACCAAATAACTGGCGGCGATTTCGTTCTTTTGGATCGAGCTCCAACAGCCATCGGTCATAGTTAAGTGCAGGATGCGGCAGAGCTTTCAGCAATTCCCAGACCAGCTCATCCCGTAATATTTCAAAAGAATAGGCTTCCGGATCATCAAGACGCTGACAGGCTTCACTAAAAACAGAATCGAAATCTTTTTCACATGACAACCCGACAGAGAAAGTATTCCAGATTTTTTGGGCATCGGTTCGCAAAGCCAAGATATTTGTCGCTTGTGGACGCCCCATTCCAGATATCAACAGATTGGGTATACAAGAATACAAATATTGCACAGTGTTATCCATCTGGCTAATACTTGTTTGTGAGATCGGAAGCCCGCCTTGTTTCAACAACCCCATCAGTTCTCTTTGTGTTACACTCCTTCCTAAGTGTTCTTCGTGAATAGCGCGGGCATTACGAACACCAAACGCTTTCTCGATAAACATTAAATCACCCCGAACCTCGTTTTCTGCCAGATGCCCGATGACGCAGTGCAATCGTCCAGGCCAGGGTTTAAGCAGACAAGGAATGCGGTAAAAACGTTCTTCTTCTGTTTCCTGCCACAATTCACTTAAGATCTGATAACGGGTATTACCGCCATCACTGAAAATATAAATATTTTCATTCCCACTATTAGGATTGCGTGTGATCTTTGGTACGCTGTCCAGGCCTCTGGCCCGAATTGAAGCCTTAATATCATCAAAACGGGGGTTATCGGGATTGGGACGTAGCTCATCCAGCGTCAGCACCATCGGTATCTCTGCGACCGGTAAAACGACGGGGCTGGCTGATAATTGTGGTGTTTTGCCTTGTTGCAGTAATGCATCACCTAAAGAAAGCTTATTCTTGCCAGGTCTGCTCATGCATACCCCCTGCCGAAGTCACCACGCTCTACCGGAAAATCACTAAATCGGGTACAGGTACCCTCAAACTGAACTCTGACTGTTCCAATCGGCCCCTGGCGCTGTTTACCAATAATGATTTCTGCCACCCCAATATCCGGTGTATTGGTTTCATACACTTCATCCCGGTAAACAAACAGAGTCAGGTCGGCATCCTGTTCCAACGCACCAGAATCACGCAAATCACCGTTGTTGGGGCGTTTATCTAAACGTTGTTCCAGTTGACGATTAAGTTATGAGAGGGCAAGTACCGGGCAACCTAGCTCTTTGCCTAACGCTTTCAGACTACGGGATATTTCTGCGATTTCCTGCGTCCGGTTTTCCTGTCCTGGACTACGCATAAGTTGCAAATAATCGACGATAATCAGTGACGGTTTACCGTATTTGCGGACATTCTGGCGGGCACGTGCACGCAATAAAGCAGGCGTTTGGTAACTGTTGTCATCAATTATCAGCCGGTTTTCCCACTGTATTAACGTCTCCATCGCTCTGCTAACCCGCGCCCAGTCTTCATCATCCATCAAGCCACTGCGCAGACGTTCAAGCGGAACACGCTCTAACATGGATACCAGGCGCACCAGTAATTGCTCCATCGGCATTTCCAGACTAAAAATCTGGACAACCGTCTCTGTCGCACTCTCCAGTGCGCCCTGACCAAATGCCAACGCCAGCGCGGTTTTCCCCATCGAAGGTCTGCCAGCCAGCAGGATAAGGTCACCCGGCTGAAGACCACAGGTTTTGGTATCCAGTTCACTAAAACCTGTCGGAGTACCCGTTACCCCATTACCGCCATTGGCCTACTCTAATTTTTCAATCAAGTAAACCCAGCCCTTCTTTCAAGCTAATATCTTGGTGTGCAGCTCTCTGCTCAGACAGCGTATATAAACGCTGCTCAGCCATTTCAGTAATGTCAGTAAACTCAGCACGGGGATGACTAGCCTGAGCGCTCATCTCATTTCCCAGCGTTATCAACTGACGCAAGCGACTTTTGGCCTGAACAATTTCCGCATAGGCAACAATATTTGCAGCACTCGGTGTGTTTTTGCCGAGTTCGGCTAAATAAGCAAATCCCCCAACCTGTTTTAGTTGCTCCTTTTGTTCCAAACGTTCAGATAACGTCAGTACATCAGCAGGCAAATTGGCCGCAAACATGGTTGCGACAGCGCCATAAATCCGTCGGTGAGCAGGCAGGAAAAAATCATCAGCATGTATCAGTGGTACAATTTCATCCCATCGATCATTATCCAGCATCAACCCACCGAGAACGGCTTGTTCAGCATCGCAAGAATACGGTTGTTCAATGCCATCCGGTAAAGAAAAAGGGTCACGCATTCTTCGCCCCCTTATTCGCAATCAGTGCATCAAACTGTTCATACCATTCAGGGAACAACTCACAGGCCAGACAGTGCATTGTTTGTGCCGCAGCAGGGCTTTTACGGGTGGTTTTATATTCAAGGCGGTGAACGGCTGGGCACGCACGTGACCCAGCTTATAAATATCAAGCAGGTCAATACGAGTTTTCAACAGTTGGTATACTCTTCGCCCGCCGAGAGAGGACGTATCGTAACGTTTATGCTCGATAATATGGGCCAGTTCATTCAACGTATCATGGTCAAGATTGGTGCCTTCAATGCTGTTCGCCAGTATCTGAATTAAAGGTAATCGAATACCATAATTTTCAAACGGTTGCAGTCGCGTCAACATCCGCAACGATCCCCGCAGAAATTCACGTACATCCGGCAGAATGGGCTTAATCACACCCAACACAAATTCAGTGGCCGTCAGCACAACCAGCTCCGCCATGACGCCAGTAGCCCCTTTGGAATCAATGATGATAGCGTCATACTGGCTGAACAGAGGATGCTGCAATATATTCTTCAGTCGCAAACGTCCGTCAGATGCATGAAGCATGGCCGTAGGCAGGAGTTCATCGGGATCATTGGAAATGATGACATCCAGATTGTTTATAACAGAGCGGGAAATGATCTGGTCTTTCTGACCCAAATCAACAGATTGCATAAGAAGCTCATACAAACCTGTCGGGGCTTCGTACTCAAGTGCAAAAATACTGCTTGAAGTGGGTTGAGAATAATCAGCGTCAAGAAGGAGAGTTTTGAATCCGGCATCGGCAAGAAAACCAGCTAGATTAGCGGCATGTGTGGATTTACCTTCACCACCTTTAGGCGAAATTACGGGAAGTATTTTCATTTTACACACTCGAATTTAAGTAATTCGAAATATGAAAAGTACTAACCCAGTATCTTAATTACAAAATTCTCACATTGATTACAAAACACCAACATCTCAGCAAGAGGATTGAAAATCCTCGTGTCGGTGGTTCGATTCCGCCTCCGGGCACCAATTCAAAGTGCGTTGGTTGGGAGATTAAAAAACTCGACGGGCGTTCAATATAGGAACCTAAATGCATCGTTTCAGTTGACTTGATCTTGCATCGCTTCGATATAAAGTATAAAGGTTCTAGATTCAGGATATCTGAGAAATCAGATGTCCTTTTTTCGTTCGAGCGCAATATTTACAAGTTCTATTGCAACTGTCAAGCCATCCAAACTAAAATCAACGAATTAATTAACACGATGTTGTATATCGGTTGTTAAGATTTCCCAATTGATCAGATGAAGGTGAGTTATGGAAGATTGTATTGGTTCAAAAAAATTCCCCATCTTGCAACAGGGAATTATTTATGTAGAAAAAGGCAAATTCAGACAACAGCGAGAATATTCTGTTTTATCCGATTAGCATTTCGCCTCTTTCTGGCTCAACATCAATATACAGCATCAACTCACGCTCCAGCGCGCGCCCGGCAATATCCAGATTGATATCAATATATTCCATCGTCGTGGCAATACTGCGATGCCCCAATAATCCGCGCACCATTTGCAAATTACGATCAGGCGCTTTCATCAGTTCAGTTGCCAAAGTATGCCGGAAACGGTGGGGGCCCACATCAAATCCACACTCCTTTGACAAACGACGAAAGAATGACTTTATCGTCTGTAATTGATCAGTTTCATTTCCTCTGTCTGTTTTGGCGGTAAAATAGTTCACACAGAACAGGGGATCACTGGGTTTTGCCCCAGCGGCTTGCGCACGTTCCAGCAAAATCTCCAGCCGCGGATACAACCATTTCACCACCGGCACCTGGTGTTCATAATGGTTCTTACTCCCCTCAGAGCAAAGAATAATCCGGCGCTCATCCAGGTCAATATCCCCGAGCCGGATATGTAATAACTGATTTTGCCGCATCCCGGTATAACGCAACGTATCCAATACCGTCAGCCAGTACCAGGTCGGATATAATGCACAGCGGGCACGATGATTATCCCCTGTCTGTCGTTCCCGCTCTTCAAATTGCCCCATCGTGAGATACAAGGTTGTCAGTTGTTTTTTGGTCAATGTTTTCTTTTTATTTTTGTTCTCATTAACCTCTACACCAATAAATGGGTTTTCCGTTTGGGGCAGTATTTTTTCTTCTATCGCCAAATTAAACACTGACCGCATATGCGCAATCTTACTGTTCCAGGTCACCCCTTTCAGTCCGCGCTGATGCAACACATATCTGCGCCACGCCAGGACCTGCTGTCGGGTTACCTGAGCAGGCCGATTGTCGGCACCTGCAAACACCTGGAATGTGTAATGCCTGGCGCATTGCATCAAATGCCGGAAATGCCGCCAGACTCCCCAACGACATCCCACCCAATGAAGCCAGACGGCCCACTGAATTCATCAGGGTAAAATCCGCGTTACCCCCGTAACCGGC
>NZ_PUJV01000044.1:0-12409 GCF_011189495.1 Photorhabdus stackebrandtii | reverse complement strand
ATCATTTTGAACCAAACCCGGATGATAACTTCAGGATGGACAATTGACGCATCGTTCAGCCGATGCGTATCCGGACTTTCAGTCCGTTAATCACTAACCCACCGACTTTAGTCGGTGGTTGTTGAGTCGCTAGAGGTGCTTTCATCATTATGACTGAGTTCTGCTTCCAGTTCCTCTATGCTTGGCAAGCTCGATTTTAAGTCCTCTGGCAATGTACGGGTTAACTCGTAATCCGAAACTCCAATTGGCTTTTGAATGCCGCGCAAGGCATATTCAGCCAGTATCCGGTCTTTGGTCTGGCATAAAATCAAACCGATGGTGGGCTGATCAGTGGAATGTCGCAGTTTCTCATCGACCACCGAGCAATAGAAATTCATCTTACCGGCATGTTCAGGCTTGAACTCTCCTCGTTTCAGCTCGATCACAACGAAAGCCCTCAAAGTCAGATGATAAAAAAGAAGGTCAATGTAATAATCTTGTTCGCTTACGGTAATACGATATTGCCGCCCCACAAAAGCAAAGCCTTCGCCGAGTTCGAGTAGGAATTTTTCAAGGTGTTTGAGAAGCTCCGTTTCCAACTCACGTTCTTTGAAGGGTTCCGATAGGGTGAGGAAATCGAAAACATAGGGATCCTTCAGGGTCTGCTGTACCAGCTCCGATTGAGATATGGGTAACCGGTTCTTGAAGTTGCTGACAGCCGAGCCCTGCCGGACATAGGCATTGCTTTTGATCATATGAAGTAGGGAGTCTCGGCTCCATCCTTGTATCTGAGTCTGTTCTGCATACCAGAATCGCTCGGTTTGATCCTTTATCCTCTCAATCAGCAGAATGTTGTGACCCCACGGCAATTGTGCCACAGGTTGTGGCACAATTGCCGATACGGGCTTTCCGGAACCTTGTTGCTCCATTCGTGGCAAAGCGTACTCCCGGTAGAAACGTAGCATGCGCTTCAGGTTCCGTTCTGAAAAGCCTTTGACCTCTGGCAATTCATTAACAATATCCCGCGCCAGCTTCGGGATGATCCCCGCACCCCACCCCTGTTGCCTCTGACGTTCATGGAGCATGTGACCGATGTCCCAGTACATCTGGATTAGTTCAGCATTGACGGACTGAGCGGCTCTGAACTGACCATCACGGATCCGTTCCTTTACATCGGCGAGTAACGAGGTGTAAATCTGTAGTTCTGATGTCATGATTACCTTGCTTCTTTCAGTATCTTGTAGACGGTGGAGCGGCTAATACCCAGTTGCCTGGCAATCTCGGAAGCCCCAAAACCCTCACCTTTTATTACCAAAACCTGTTGTTGGTTTATGGAGAGTTTCCTTCCAAACTTGATGTCCTTGGCCTCAGTTCTTTCCTCGTTGGTTCGTTCCAGTATCTGTTGCCGTTCAGCCTGAGCCACTGCTGACAAGTAGTGATACCGTCGTACAAGAAATAGACAGCTACGCTCATCTCATCGAACTCTTCATGGGCTGGATCATAACTGGTGGAGACACTGAAGTTCAGATATCTGGCGCATATGACGGCAATCCAGCTTAACCTAACGTGAGAATTTTAATGAGGGCAACAAAATTTTTGGCGGTTTTGGCTTACCCTACCTCCGATGTCGCCTACCAGGTAATACCCTTAGATACTCTACCATAAGTTGAATCACTTGTTGTCTAAGTCGGCTTTTAGAAGGCACACTACTTGCGTATCGCGTTCCAATAAAGTTTGTCTCCTGGGATCAAAGCTTGATGACTGAATAGCACTTCGGTATGGTGGTCGTGGATCATGATTTACGGGTATGTTGCTCATCAAAATATAGAGGTTCTAGCAGTTCACTGACAGCCTCGAATCTGCGCCCCAGCTTGGCAAGGTTCAGTGCCACAACGGGCGTATATCTCTGGCTGACAAAAAGATAACCGCTGAATGGATCATCCTTCAGAGTGTTTTGTACCTTTGAGGCCAGACCGTTAAAGCCACTATGTATATCAGTTATTCCAGCGACGATAAAGGTACTGGCAGGATGTGAGTGATGTAATAGCATAGGTAAAATTTTTAATGATTTTTGTTATATTTTTCAGCGAAAAAGCCCAATTTAGTAGTAAAAAGAAAAAATAATGGCATTTACTCAGTTAACCATTTAGCGTGTTTTGTACTGCCTATTCTCGGCAGTTAGTGTGTGGGTGTTTTTAATAATCTTTTATGCTATGAATTGGGAACGGAGTAAAATGTTGCAACTTGATTTTGGCTCTTCAGATTCCTTCGAACGAGCGATATCTCCATTTGAGGAGATGGCTGCATATGAAGCGTTGTGGACTGAGCAGGGTGCTACATTTAAAACTATTGCTGATAAATTTCGGCAAGCACCTAATGGTACTATGCCGTCTGAACTCGTCTCCGAAGAAAAAAGAGAGTCTGTCAAAAAGTCACTGAAATATATTCTTAATAAATATTCTGTGGAGCATTTAGGTGTTAGAGTGCACGGAACTAGTGAGTATCCTGATAAATTGAGAGATGTTCGTCACCCAATAGAACTGTTTTATTATCAAGGTTGGTGGGATTTAGTTAATACTCGGTGTGTGGCTGTTGTCGGTTCACCGGTTCACGAAAGATATCTGATGAAGGTCGCCGTAGAACAAGAAAGTTAGTTAAATGTCTTGTGAATGATGGAGTTACTATCATTTCTGGCTTGGCTGAGGGAGTAGATACTGTTGCTCATACGACTGCGTTGGAGCTGGGAGGTAACACAATAGCGGTTATTGGTACTCCGTTGTCTCATATTTACCCAAGACAGAATAGTGAGCTCCAAAAGGCAATTAGAGAAAGTTATTTGCTAATTAGCCAAGTACCATTTAAACGTTATATTGAGCAAGATTACCGTAGTAATCGTCTGTTTTTTCCTGAGCGTACTGTGACTATGTCAGCATTATCTGAAGCGACTATTATCGTTGAGGCATCTGATACCTCAGGAACGATGACGCAAGCTAGAGCGGCTTTGAATCAAGGCAGGAAATTATTTATATTAGAATCTTGTTTCAAGAACACTTCAATTAGCTGGCCGGCAAAATATGAAGCGTTAGGGGCTATAAGGGTTAAAGACTATGAGGATATTAGGGAACATCTGTGACTTACTGTCTTACAAAAATTGATGAATTGAGTTGTAGAGATCACTACTATCTTGCAGAAGACGACACTTGTTAATTTTATGGTGAATAGGTAGTCACTATAAAACAATGAAAATGGTTATTAAAAACCATTTGCCGCAAGTTCATATTGTGGGTTTATTTGTAGCTATACCCTATGGATTTCAAGATGCATCGCGACGGCAAGGGAGCGAATCCCCGGGAGCATAGATAACTATGTGACTGGGGTGAGTGAGTACAGCCAACAAAGAGGCAACTTGAAAGATAACGGGTATAGAACTGTGTGTGAAGCTGAAATCAATTGGTTTGATGAGTACTAAATAATTCCTCCAATTTAATATCGACTAATTACTTATTAATACCTCTAACACACCATTTAATTACATTTTTTTGGTGTCGAATTGTACTTAATTAGTCAAATCTGCCTACAGAAAATATTATCTATAAAGTTTGAATAAATGAACGCCTAATGATCTATTATACCACTTAATTCCTTTGTTGTATTAGAAAGCCTCAGTTATCAATTCTATCTTATTAACCAGATGGGGTGTTTATAGTTTTATACCCTAAGTTCAGATATTCAAAATTTTTAAAATTAGATAAACAATTATTCACTGTAATCGTTACTCTTTTTCGTCACTCTGTTGGTGTGTATATCTACGCTGATTAGAGTAATGCTATGGTTTATTTCCGCTTATTTTCCCATAGTCTTTTTGTCCTGACGATACTCATGAGTTGGTCTGTACTGGCCGGAGAAAAAGATGAACTGGCCACCACACTCAGGCAGCTTGACCAGGTGCAGGCCGGTTTGGAACGTGCCCGGGTTTTGGCAGTTCAGGAGGGTCAGGCAGACCGTTTTTATTTTGATTATCTACGTGCTAACCGGGACCTCAATATTATCCGTGAAGGCATTAACCGCTATCTGACACCATCCCGTGCCCAACCAGGGATTTCTGCGGCTGTGCTGGATGTGACCGGTCAATATCTTCAGGAGCGAATACGGTGAACGAGGTACAACGCAATGCATTCAGGGCTGCTTCCGGCAATCTCGATCCTCATGTGATGCAATTTCTCTGTATCGGTTTACTGATAGCGGTGCTGTTTCTCTGGGCAGTATGGGGAATAGTGGACGTTTGGCAGGGCTGGGCCAATGAAAAGGTACGTGAAGCAGCGATGAACCGTTTTGTCATTCGTGTGGCGTTGTTGCTGGTGATGGCTATCTGGATGTTTGCCAGCTAATCGGTTTTTTAACCTGTAATGGAAAAAAGGGAAAAGGAAATGGATCTGTTAAACCGGGGATGTCAGTCACTGTTCCGCCTGTTTGCCCGTATCAATACCCGTGCAGTGTCACTCTGTGTGCTGGCTTATCTGGTTTGTCAACCCGTGACAGCGGCATTGCCAACGGTTGAACCGCCTTCCAGCGGGAGTGGCGGCGGCATTTTTAATACCGTCAAAGGTTACTTGCAGGACGGCATCGTGATAGGCGGGTTGGTCGTTGCCGCGATCGCGTTTATCAATGTGGCGACAGCGGCAATCCATACTTTTTCTGAAGTTCGCAGTGACAGAGCTTCCTGGACTAAATTTGGTGCGATTGTGGTGGTTGGTGTAGTGCTGTTAGTGGCTGTTATCTGGCTGCTGGGCAAATCGACTTCCATTCTCTTTTAACCCCAGGGAAGTGTCAGTATGGTTCAAACTATTCGTTTTTTACCTGATCGTCTTAATGTCGAACCTATCGTGTTCCGGGGATTTACTACCCCAGAGCTGGGCTGGACGGCATTAACGGGACTGATAGCTGGCACGGTCATTGGCTTGTTACTGACACCGGTAACGGGTTGGGTGATGATACCGACGGTGGCACTGATTGCGCCGTTGTTATTGATTGCCTTTGGCGGCAAATACCTGGCCCGGATGAAACGCGGTAAACCGGCGCATTATCTCTATCGACGGCTGGAGGTTAAAAAGCGGTGCTGGGGTTTGGGTAACCCGTCACTGATTATCACATCACAACGCTGGTCGTTGCGCCGCCGTCACCGGGTAATGACCCGAATGGGGCGGTTATGAGCCGTTTTCGTCATGCGATTCAAAACCGGGACCAGCATATCCTGACGTTACGCTCTGCCTGTGGTGTGCTGGTTTTGTTGTTGTTACTGAGTCTGAGTGGCTGGATGATGGCGCCGAGAGAGTTAACCATTTATACGCCGCCGGATGTCCGTAGTGGCAGTACCCGTCCGTGGTGGGAAGTGCCCGTCTCCCAAGTTTATGCCTTTGGTTTTTATATTTTTCAACAACTGAATGCCTGGCCGAAAGACGGGGACGTTGATTATCCGGCGAAAATAGCGGCGCTTTCACCTTATTTGACCCCCTCCTGTCAGGTGTTTCTGGAACAGGATGCTCAAAATCGGTCACAAGCGGGTGAGCTAAAAGATCGCGTGCGGGTGGTGTATGAAATTCCGGAACGGGGCTTTCGTGACAGTAATGTGATGGTAAAAGACCGGGATAACTGGGTTATTAAGTTAGATTTAGTCGCTGATGAATATTTTCACGCTGAGCCGGTAAAACGGGCACTGGTACGTTACCCAATTAAAGTCACCCGCTGGGAAGGGGATGCAGAGCGTAATCCGTTCGGTCTGGCACTGGATTGTTATGACAGCACGCCGCAACGGCTGGAAGCAGCATCGCAGCCGGCACCGGCGAAAAAGGGAATATTCCAGTGAAAAAACAGGTATTCATCGAGTTATTGGCATTGACCGCATTATTATTCGCCGGGCTGATTGCTGTTTCACCCGTTGAAGCCGTGGAGTTGATGAAGTGGGAGCGTATCCCGCTGCCGGTTGCCTTGCATGTTGGACAGGAGCGAGTGGTGTTTGTGGATAAAAATGTTCGGGTTGGCTTTCCCGGGATGTTGAATGGCAAATTGCGGGTACAGAGCACCGGTGGTGCAGTGTATTTGTATCCAAGTGATGCGTTTGCTCAGACCCGGTTGCGACTTCAGGATGTGAAAAATGGTGAAGTGATTTTGCTGGATGTGACCGCCATAAATGGAAAAGGGCTCCTTGAGCCGGTTCGTTTGGTGTACCACGGGGATGTGACTACGTTGACGGGCAACCATCAGGTTTACCACGGTGCCAAAGGGGATAACACGTCAGCAACGTCTCCCTCTCCTGCCGGTGAACGCCAAGCTGACCGGCGTCAAAAACGGTCCTACACGGCTCCGCTGCCGGTGGTCCTGACCCGTTACGCCGCGCAAAGTCTGTATGCGCCGTTACGTACAGTAGAAGCTGTTCCCGGCATTCACCCGGTATCATTGGCGCTACCAACCCGATTGACCACATTGTATCCCTCAGCGCCGGTAATAGTCTCCCCATTAGGGGGCTGGGGTGTGGATAACCTCACTGTGGTGGCGCTGAAAGTGCGTAATACCCACCGTGAGAACGTGGTGCTTGATCCACGCAGGTTGCAGGGGCAATTCATAGCAGCGACCTTTCAGCATCGTTGGTTGGGACCGTCAGGTACGCCGGAAGACACGACTACCGTCTATTTGGTGGTGAAAGGTCGGCCTGACCGTGCTTTTCTGCCTGAACCGGTGAGGTCAAAAACGCCCATGAAGCGACAAGGAAATCCCCATGCAAATTAAGTCAAACGGTCTGGTGAAGTGGGTCGTGCCTGCTTTTGTTATTGCGGGGCTGGTCGTGGGGATCAAGAGTTGTCGGCAATCAGAGACGCCTGTCAGCCAGACAGTGAGTCATCAGGCTTTGGCGGAACTGTCTTCCGGGGAGCTGCGGGCATTGGGGATTGAGGGAGACACCCCGGAAGACACATTGCGTACTCTGATCGGTGCCTTGCGTAGTATCCGTGTTCAGCAGGAGGCATTGGAAAAACAAAATGCACAATTACTGACTGACAATGAGAAATGGCGAAACGGGAGTCAGAGCATGACTGACCAGATTAACCAGGCGGTAGCGGGCAACCGCGAAGAAACAGAAAAGCAACAGCAGGTATTGAAAGCGGAGCAGCAAACGCTGTTCAGCCGACTTGACCAGTTGACCCGTCAGTTAGGCAATAAAAGCATCAGTACAAACACCCCTCTGGTTGAGCGTGATATTCCGCTGGGATTAGGGTTGGACGATACCGGCCAAAATACGACCTCTGGCGGGGACCGGTTGGTCTGGATTACCCCACAGGATACGTTACCGGTTGATTCACAGGTTGCAATGAGTGGTCAGCCAGCGTCCCCCCGTTTTCCAGTGTCATTTCTGGAGGACAATGCATTGAGCCGTCAGAAAGTGGAATATGACGGTATGACTAAAAATCAGCGAGCCATTACCGATAGTCATACAAACGAGACTGTCTGGCCCGTTTATACCCTGCCCGAGAATACGACGCTGGTCGGCAGCCAGGCGATGACGGCATTATTAGGCCGGGTGCCAGTAAATGACAAAGTCACTGACCCGTATCCTTTTAAAGTACTGATTGGTAAAGATAACCTGACTGCCAACGGCATTGAATTGCCCGACGTGGAAGGTGCGATTGTTTCTGGTACGGCTACCGGTGACTGGACCTTGTCTTGCGTGCGCGGCAATGTCACTTCTTTAACTTTTGTCTTTGCAGACGGTACCGTCAGAACTGTGCCGAAATCGGATAATCGCACCAATGGCAGCTATCACGTTCAGGATAATAACGGCGGCGGTATCGGCTGGCTATCTGACGACAACGGTATTCCGTGTATCAGCGGTGAACGTAAATCCAATGCACCCAGTTACTTACCAACCTTATTTGCTCTTTCTGGTGGCACAGCTGCGGGTGATGTGTTGTCGCAAAGCCAGCTAACCACTCAGTCCAACGGTTATGGCGGTGCGACGTCATCACTGACCGGGGATGCCGGTAAAGCGGTTTTGGGGCAAGCC
This sequence comes from Photorhabdus stackebrandtii, assembly GCF_011189495.1. Classification (NCBI taxonomy): domain Bacteria; kingdom Pseudomonadati; phylum Pseudomonadota; class Gammaproteobacteria; order Enterobacterales; family Morganellaceae; genus Photorhabdus; species Photorhabdus stackebrandtii. Next base: position 4,377 of record NZ_PUJV01000044.1, on the reverse strand, counting down.
GCTGCCGGAGGATTTAAGGCCGTATCCGAATGGGTCAAAGCCCGTTATGGCCAAACTTTTGATGCCGTTTACGTACCGCCGGGTGCCAGAGTAGCCGTGCATATTACCCAGCAAATACCGATTGATTATGAAGGACGGGGGCGCAGGGTGAAATATAACTTAGGTCTTGGACAGGAGGTCCGTGATGGTCTGGACTGAGAAAACGAGCATGAATAAAGCGCGAAAAATAGTGATGTTGGTGGTGATAACGATCCTGACCGGTTGCAGCACGTCTAAAGAAGAGATGCTTCCACCGGGAGACAGCACAATGCTAGCTCTGTGGCAGGGGAAAGTCTCGTCGTCACAAGTTACGATGGAGGCCCGTAAAACACTGCGCCGGGAGCTGAACGAACGGGAACAGCAGGCTACTCTGAATTACACGGAAAGTTATAGTCGTACACAGGAAAATGAAATCAGTCAGACTTTCCCTCGGTTACCTAATCCGGACATGGTGATGTATCTCTTTCCTCATTTAGTTGCGGGAAACACGCCAGTACCGGGATACAGCACGGTATTTCCGTTCTACAACCAGGTGCAATATGCTTTGCCGGGTGAACGGACGGAGGCATTGTGATGTGGTCGCTGTTGAATAAAGTCCGCTTGCGTAAACGGGGTAATCTATCGGAAGTTTTGGGTGAAACTGAGGTCATACTACCGTCGTCTTCTACCGTTGTTGGGCGTGAACCTTTGAGGCGTCCCGGTAAAATGACCAGCACGGATGAAGCTGCGTTGTATGACACTTGGCCGTCTATCATTGATTACCTGCCTTGGGTCGAATATTTGGACGATGAGAAGTGTTTGTTGCTGGATGATGGTCTTTCAGTCGGTGCTATTTATACGGTTTCTCCGGTTTCGACAGAGGGACGCCCCGCAGCCCGTCTGGAAGATATTCGTGACCAGGTAGAAGATGCGTTGCAAGACAGTCTGGAAGACGATGACGTATCTCCCTGGGTAGTGCAGTTTTTTTGTCAGGATGAGGATGATCCCGCGTTATATCTGACACAACTTCGTCAGTATATTAAACCTTGGGCGCAGGGTTCAGCCTTCACTGAAGCTTGGTTGGCTGAAACCGAACGTCATCTGAAGGGGATAGCCCGACCAGAAGGGCTGTTTAACGATTCATTGGTGACTGGTCAGTTCTGGCGGGGACAGCAACGTCGTACCCGAATGGTCATTTATCGTTGGGTCCCTGTCGGACAGAAAGAAAGATCGCTGCCCATTGTGTTGCTTAATCAGGTGTGTGACCGACTGACAGCTTCTCTGGCGAGTACAGGCATTTTGTGCCAACGACAAAATGGTGAACAGGTTCATCACTGGTTACTGCGATTGTTTAATCCTGGTCCAGATTGGATAGATAAAACAACGTTGTATCAGGCCGCTAGTTATGCGACCCCACAGGCTGGTGAGTGGAAGCCAGATAATGATTTCACGGAAACTTTGTGGTTTACCCCGCCACGTTCTGACGTGAAAAACGGTGTATGGTGGTTTGATAATATTGCTCACCGAGCGGTACCGGTTGAACGGCTGCGTCGTGCACCAGAGCCGGGAACGCTGACCGGTGAAATGGTCAGAGGGGAGAATATCAATGCGCTGATGGACTTATTACCCTCAGGAACTATTGTTTCGCTGACTGTGGTCGCACAAGCACAAGCACAAGACACGCCAGAACAGGATTTCGACCGGTTGTCAAAAAATGCCGTGGGAGAAAATACTGAATCAGGGAGAGTACGTTCAGACGTAAAAGAAGCTAAGGCACATCTGGGGCTGAGACATAAACTGTGCCGTTCTGCATTGACCTTTCTGTTACAGGGGGCTGATGTTGACGATTTGAACCGTCGGCATCAGCAACTGGCCGCAACCCTGTTGGTATCGGGGTTGCAGCCGGTCAAACCCGAATGCGACGTAGCGCCGTTAAACGGTTATCTGCGTGCCTTACCGATGTGTTTTAACCCGCAACGAGACAAACATCACTGGTATACCCGGTTGACTTGGATGCAGCATGTGGCTGGGTTGTTGCCAGTGACAGGGCGGGCGACCGGCACAGGCAACCCGGGTCTTAGCTTTTTTAACCGGGGCGGTGATGTGCTGACATTTGATCCGCAAAATAAACATGACCGTACCCAGAATGCGCATCTGTTGCTATTCGGGCCGACCGGTGCGGGGAAGTCGGCTACGCTCTGTGCGAGTTTATCGCAGTTGATGGCGGTGCACTGTCCCCGATTATTTGTGGCGGAAGCGGGCAACAGTTTTGGGCTGTTTGCCGATTACTGTCAACGCCTGGGGCTGAGTGTCAACAAAATCAGCATTAAACCAGGTTGTGGTGTCAGTCTGGCGCTGTTTGCCGATGCCCACCAATTGCTTCAAGTGGCATCTTCTCAGTTGGATTTGGCGGGTGAAAGGTCGCCAGAGGAAACCGCAGATGACGAGGCCGATGAGCAGCGCGATATCCTGGGAGAAATAGAACTTGCGGCGCGCATGATGATCACCGGTGGGGAGAAGAAAGAGGAAGAACGTCTGACGCGGGCGGATCGGGGCATGATACGTGAAGCCATCATGATAGCGGCGAGAGCCAGCTTTGATGACGGCCGACAGATGATCGCGGAAGATTTGCAAAATGCATTGTCTGTGATTGCCCGGGACAGCCGGCGGGATGAACAGGGGAGAGCATTGTGTACCGAACAGCGTCGGGCCCGTGCTGAAGAGATGGCGGGGGCGATGTCAATGTTCACCAGTGGTTTTGAGGGGGAATTGTTTAATCGTCCTGGAACCCCGTGGCCAGAAGCAGATGTAACGCTAATTGACCTCGGTACGCTGGCGCGTGAAGGATATAGTGCGCAGATGGCCTTGGCGATGGTGTCTCTGGTCAATACCATCAACAATATGGCGGAACGTGATCAATTTGATGCAAGGGAAATTAATTTTGTCGTGGATGAGGCGCATGTTCTGACCACTAATCCGTTATTGTCACCTTATATGACCAAAGTGGTCAAGATGTGGCGAAAATTAGGAGCCTGGTTGTGGCTGGCCACCCAGAACTTGGCAGACTATCCGGATACGGCTGAGAAGATGCTCAATATGGCGGAGTGGTGGTTGTGTCTGACGATGCCGCCGGATGAAGTCGAACAGGTAGCGCGTTTTAAAAAGCTGTCTGAAGAACAAAAATCGGTGTTGCTATCAGCCAGCAAACTCCCGGGTTGTTACACCGAAGGCGTGGTGTTGTCGAAAAAAGTGGAGGCGTTATTTCGGGTGGTGCCGTCTAGTGTGTATCTTGCATTGGGTATGACGGAGAAAGAGGAAAAGGCAGAGCGCAGGGCGATTATGAAAGCGCTTCATTGCAGCGAATTGGATGCCGCTTTTGTTGTGGCGAGAAGGCTGGGCCGTGCCCGTGGTCTGATATCTGGGGAAGTGGCAGATGGGCGTGATGAGGATCTCTTATCCATGCAGGGGGGCAGACTATGAATATTAGGGTATTCTGGACGCTTTTCCCGTTGTTAATGCCGGTATCCGTGTTTGCCAGCACAGTGATATATACCGACACAAGCCATCCACCGCTCAATGCTGATCAAAACGTCCAAGTTGTGTACCTAGATAAGCCAGAGCAGTTGCAATCACAGTTATTCAGTAAGCTGTCTGCTGATCCTCAACAGGCAGTCAAGCAGGCCCGTCAGATTTTACAGTCTCCATCGTGGCATCAACAGGGGCAACATATCAGTCAGGGTTATCAGGGGTTATTGAATGCTTGGACTTTGGGCCTTGAGAAAGGAGTTTACTATATTTATGAGAGGTATCTTCCATTGAGTGGTGAAGCTATGGATATATTTAATTCTCTAAATCAATCGTTTTTTGAAACATGTGAAAAAATTGATAAACTTTGGCAAAAAAGGAGAAGAACCATAGATACCAAGATGGTGGTTCTATTCCTTATGAAAATAATCACGGGCAAGAACAAACATGGATACGGTTACATTATTAATGAAATATGGGATAGCTGCATCAGAGAAAAAATACCTTTACCACAACAGAATCCAGTATCACCATCTTCAATGTACGAGGCCCGAATGAAACTTCCTGAAAATTCAATTAAAATAATAAACGAAAATATTCTATTAGAATGGGAAGATAAAAGTGGGATTGGCATGTGGAAGGGGCATCGAGTTTACGCTATCGATGGTTCCAAGTTAAATGTTCCCAGAGGATTGCTGGAAAATGGATATAAAACCCCCAAGAATACGTCCCGACATTATCCCTATGCTATGATGAGTTGTCTTTATGATGTTATGAATGGTTTGATATATGACATTGATCTTGTTGAACATAATAATGAAAGAGCTTGTGCAT
>NZ_PUJV01000043.1:0-17100 GCF_011189495.1 Photorhabdus stackebrandtii | reverse complement strand
TTGCTGCGATATTGTCCAGAACACGTTGTTTGATTACTGGGCATGTTGCCAGCCCCAGAGGATCAACCCATCCGGTGGGATTATGGACGTACGAATAGGGATTCAGGCCCCCATTCAGCCCAATCGGGTCAGGCGTGATAAACCGGCCAATTTCCGGGGCATAATACCTGAACGTATTAAAATGCAGCCCGGTCTCTTTGTCAAAATATTGGCCCGCATAGCGCAGGTTTTGCCTGAAATCACAGCTTGTTGATGACCGGGCCGGATCGGTGAAGTAAGCCAGCGGCGGACCATCCAGTTCACCAAAAATGCGATATTTTCCCGCCCACGCAATTTTCCCGTCCTCGTCCGTGACTTCCAGCGGCGCACCGTTGATATCGGTGTGGTACCAGAAGTCATTGTGCCTGGCTCCCCTCGTGACGATGCTGGCCAGCGGGGTGTAGCTGTCATGGGATTCGTAGCAGTAGGTCTGCGTTTCGCCGCTTTTCCCATCACGCTCCTGCAACAGCCGCAGGCCATGCCAGACAAAATCGGTTTGTTCATAACGCGCCAGTCCATCAATCCCGATCTTCACCCCTTTGCGGATACGCCGCCCAAGGGCATCATAGTGATAACGTGCCGTTGTGTTGCCGATTTTCGCCACCGTCAGGCGGTTGTCGCCATCATAGCGGTAATCCTGGGTTTCGTACCACCGACACTCCCGGCGGGTAATATTGCCGTGCGGGTCATGCTCATAGCGCCATTTCCGCCAGTAGCTCAGGCGGTCGCCCTGCGGCGTCACCGCTTTAGGGATCCCCTGTTCTTCCGCCTCCCGTTCCAATATCGACTGCGGTTGCTCCAGCAGGTTATCCGCCCGGTCATACCACAACATATCCTCATAAGCGCTGCCCTGATGCGTCACTTTTTTCAGGCGACTTTCAGAGTCATAAAGATAGTCAACCATGCCCCGGTAATGATCTTCCATCATCAGCAATTCGTCCTGCGGGCCGTAGACCCACGCCCGCCACGGCTTGCCCTCGCTGAGGTAGGGCAGGGGCTCGGCATCGGCCTGTTTCAGCGGCAGGCTATACTGGCGGGTACAGCGCCCCAGCGGATCATAATCGCGCAGCTGGAACAGTTTGCCCTGCGTGCGGCGGGTTTCACGATGCAGCCGGTCGCGCTCAAATTCAGTGAGGAGTGTCTGTTCATGCCGGATCGCACTCAAATGACCGGAGCCGTAGTAGAGCCAGCTTAAGGTGCCGCCCTGCGGCAGCGTGAGGGCGGTCAGGTTATCCAGTTCATCATAGCTGAACTGGAGACGGTCGTCGCCATTCTGCTCCCAAATGACCCGCCCCAGTGCGTCATAGCCAAAACGCACGGTGTTGGGCTCTATTCCCAGTAGTTTACCGTTGTCGTTCGGTTCACGACTAGCCTCCAGCAACCTGCCCATGTTGTCCCACCGGTACTGGTAAGTGTCCGTGTGGGTTTCCCGCTGGATCAGCTGACCGGCCGCATCATAATGCTGGTGTACCTGCCGTTCCGGGTACTGGAACACGCGGTCACCCATGCGCCGTTCGGTGCTTAATAAGCCCGCCGCGTTGTATTCGTACCGGATTAAGGTGTCGTCAGGACGGATTTCTTCGATTAAACGCCCTTCGGCATCACGGTTCAGCCGGTAACGGTCATCGTTGGCGTTGTCGAGCTGTATCAGATGCCCTTCGGGACTGTACTGATAGCGAATTTGACGTTGTAAACGGTCCGTCGCACAGACCACCTGACCTGATGCATTGTATTCCCAAGCGCGGGGCGCATTCTCATTGCGCTGGTGATGGGTCAGCTGACCCGCGCTGTCCCATGCCAGGTGTTCTGTGGAATCGTCAGGATAGGTGATGAGGATTAACTGGCCGCTATCGTTATAGTCATAACGGGTCGTTTCCATCAGCGCGTTGGTAAAGCGGCTCAACCGGTTCTCATCGTCGTAGCGCCAGGTGCTGCTTTGCCCGGAACAGTCGGTGTGGCGCATCAACTGCCCCTGACCATTCCACGTAAAATGGCTTTCCCCGCCTTTGGCATCAGTCACTTTGTCGGGACGCACCGTATTATCAAAGCCGTAGTGATAACGGGTAGTCTGCTTCAGTGGCGAGGTTTCACTGATCAACCGCCAAAATTCATCGTAAGCCAGCGCCGTCTCGGTGCCATCCGGCCAGAAGATAACAGTGAGCCGGTCGGTATCATTCTGGTACTGCCAGCCGGTCTGGTTGCCGTTGGCATCGGTGAAACTCAGTTGGCGGCCATGCTGGTCCCATTCACTCAGACGGGTGTGGCCGTACGCATCTTTGTAGCCGTTCGGCAGGCCAAATTCATCCCACAGGATATGGTGCTCCGTGCCGTTGCGGTCGCGGCAGTGGAGGATGTGGTGCGCGTCGTTGAGATGCCAAACCGTGCGGGTGCCGTCGTGCCAGTGCGCCGTGCGGGTGAGGTTCTCATCGTCGTATTCCAGCCGATAGCCCGCGCCCTCGCTGGTTTGCTGGGCAATGACCCGCCACAGCCCTTCGGCTGTCTGTTCCCACTGGTAATCACAGCGCAACCCCCGTCTGTCCTGATGCCATGCCATCACGCCGTGCTCTGTCCAGCCGAATTGTCGCTGGAGAAGGTCATTGCGATGGCTGACCCCCGTCAGTTGGGCGTGCTCATTATAATGGTAGCGGCAAAGCGGAATACGATGGCCGTCATACTATTCGCGCCAGACGGCGGTGAGGCGGGAAACCATTTTGCCATCGATATCCATCATTACATAGTCACAGTGCAGGTTCAGCCCGCCATGGCCCGTGATGCTGACCATCCGGTTCTGCTCGTTGTAATGAAAACGCTGTTCGTTGCCGACATTATTGCGGATGTGGCTCAGGCGGCTGAGGCCGTTATTATCAAAAGCCGTATAGTGATAAACTAATTCGCCTGCATCACGAATTTCCCATTTGCCCTCTTCCGTGTGTATCAGGTTGCTTTGGGCCTCAGGGCAAAAACAGCGATGACCTGCCGGCACGTCAGGAAAGGGCACAATATCCCCGGCAGGGGAACGCCAGAGCAACCCGCCTTCCACGCGCGTGAGATGGCTTTCCCAGAACAGGCTCCAGCCCCGACCCAGTACGCTGTCATACTGATAACGGCTCAGGTAACTACGCTGCCAGTAGAGCGGTAATTCAGCGTCAAAAACGAAGTCCAGCTCATCCTCATCGTTCAGGAATTTCTGACCGGCAATGACTTCCACCGGGTTCATCAGAATACCCGCGACAGGCATCGCCACGGCAAGCGCCCCCAGCCGACAGGTGATTTTACGGATTTTAGCCGCGCCCGGTATCTGGTTGAACAGCGTCTGCAACGCGCCGGGGCCTTTGGCTGCCGCGCCACCGAAACTGATTAACCCGGCTGCCAACATCGTTAAATCGGAAACGGTATACGCCCATTGAGGGATTTCCGGCACAATGTTTGCCGTCTGCGCCGTCCCGCCGCCGATGAAGACATTAGACGAACCGGTCATGACCGCGGCATCACAGACCGTTTTGTCTCCGACCCGCACCGCAGGATAGCCATTGATGAAAACGGAAGCAGAGCCTTCCGCCATCTGGCGCAGGCCATTTTCTTTACTGCACGCTACTTGACTGCGTGTCGCGATGGCGGCAGGTTGGTTGTTGATAAAAACATTGGGGGAACCACTCCTGATTTCCCCGCAGGGACTGCGCGACGAGGCCCCCTTAGAGACGCAGGCGTCACGCGCCATGTCGCCTAAATATCCCGCCGCCATGCCTACCACAATGGCGGCACCCATCAGCAAAACGCCTACCCCGAGACAGGATGTAGCTAATCCGGCGACAAAGAGAGCCCCCGAGAGAATTCCCCCGGCGGCAGAAATTAATGAACCGATGACGGTGCCCGCAATCAATCCCGCCATAGCACTGGAATGGCCTATCGTGTCTCCGAGCCGTGCAGCTTCTGGCATAGCGTCCCCTCCCTAGAACTGGAAACTTTTCAGGCAGTCATCCAGCCACTGCCGTTGCGCCTCGGTGAACGCCTGCTGGGATGACAGGGTGAAAATCAGCGCTTTTTTCTCATCCAACCGGAATACCGCCTGATATTGATAGACCTGTTGCCCCTTTTTGGGCCGATAACGGGAGAGCAGCGCGGTGCCTTGCCGCAGGCTATCGCCCAGCGTTATGGGCTGTTCTGCCAATAATTGCCAGTCGCGCAGACCGTTTTTCAGCAGACCTTTCTGGCGGGTGAGATAACTGGCGAGATCTTCGCCTTCGATTAACTGATCACGCGCGATATTCAGCGCCGGGGCATCGGGCGCGATGAGGATGTTTACCGTCTGTTCCTGATAGCCTGCCGGCAACGTCATGCTGCCTTCAGTGAACCGACAACGGGGGCGATTATCCATCTTTCTTTGTCTTATTTAATCAGTAAGTGATGTTATTAATACATTTAATACATTTAATACATTAAGCATGTTCGTCCGGTTAGGTCAGTGAGCCGAATGCTTATGAAGCAACCACTCTGGCATAAGCACCGTTAATCCACCGCCGTCACAGACAACCTGAATTGATAACCCCGATTGAACAGAGGCAGGCGGTATCCTCTTCTCAGCCATCAATAAAGCGACATAATTAATAATATTATCCGCTTAATATTCAGGCAAAAGGTTATAACAAAAAATCGCCTATGTCTTGATTATTAGGTGAATTAATACTCCATGAATTTAATAAGATGTGATTTATGTCACAAAAAAATGCCAATAATCTCGCTGAAAATCCGTTTTAATGAACTAAATCACTACAATTTTATTCAATAAATTTACCTTGCCCGGTTTACAGACCTTGCATTAATCACCAGATAAGTTTAACTCTGCATTTTTTATGATATTGAAAAAAATCAGCGCTGTTTAAGAATAGTCAGTTCAGAGACGTACAAATTCAGACTCGTTTTTCTGTCTTCGGAGGAAATGGGAATATTGTTTATTATTTGATGACACTTTCTGTATTTACCGCGTTACTCTCTGGTGTTCTTCTCGTGAAATATATGAAGAATAAAGTCATTGTTTTCCGGTAAGGGATCACGCTTGTTGCGCCACTATTTCGGATAAAGTCTCTGAGCGCGAGATAAATTTTGTCATGAACCGGTTAAATAATCGACTACAGAAAACGCGGGATGGTAAAACACCCAATGAATTATTTAAGGGAATACGAACTTGTTTACGTCCAGGGTAATGATGTTGCACTTACTATGCGAATCCAAGAGCAAATAAATTATATGAACATTATCCACTCCCTTATTTTTAATACAAAAAATCCGGTATAAACAATATATACCGGATTATCACACCACTATTAAATTATTCTATAATGATTAATATATCAATATTACAACATCTCCCCATCACAATGTATTGCCAATGCCTTATTCAGAGCCTGAGCTAAAGCCATTCTATGCTCCTTATCCTCCAACAAACTAAAATGATTACCTGAAACAGCAATCAACTGAAGTGAAGAGTCAGGCATGACCTGCGCCCAGCCTAAGGACGGTTCTATATTTAACGACTCTGGCTTTTCATCCGTGACAAAAGAAACAGAAGGAGAAGGCTCTATCGCATAAAACTGATGCAGCGTTAACGCTAATGCTTGCGGCTTATACTCTCTGACTATTTGCGCATAACGCTCTATCTGCTCCCAACGTTTTGCGATTAAATCAGGGCGCAGATTGGCAGGGTATAACGCTAATTCCTGTGCTGCTTCAATAAACTGCACTAAATTCAGCGCATCAATTCGCCGGTACAACGCGGCAACGTCTTCTGCGTGTTCCTCCCCCGACTGCCTGACCAGTTCAGTCAAGAACTGATGTTTGGGTTGCACAGGTTGCTCCCCGAAATAATGAGGAGCCGGCGTATCAATCAGCCCCAGGAAGTTCACCGTCTCACCGGCATGCAAAAGCTGCCGGGCAATAGCATAAGCCAATATACCGCCGGAAGAGTAACCACTTATCCGGTACGGGCCTGTCGGTTGAACCGCTTTCATCAAGCTGATCATTCTGACCGCCTGCTCTTCCACCGTCGACATCGGTTCTTCACTGATGGACGGCCAGGGCAGCGCATAAATCGGATAACCTGACCGGATATGTTGAGCCAGCCCGAAGACATAGGAATAGTCACCCATCCCACTGGGAACAAAGAATAGCGGCAGATCTGTTCCGGCTGGTCGCACTGATATGGCAGCACATTGCGGCTGAGACAGCAAATCTGAGGTAATTTTCGCTGCCAGTTCGGCCAGCACAGGGAATTGGAACAAGGCATTCAATGGGCAAATCACCCCCCGACCTACAGCAAGATTGGTCATTCGCATAGCAAGCAGTGAGTGGCCCCCCAGCGCGAAGAAGTTGTCGTGCCGGCTGACCTGCTCAATCCCCAGCAATTCACACCAAATCGCCGCCAATGCGGTTTCTGTTTCTCCTTGTGGCGCAGCGTAAGCCTGACGGACAAACGCCTCTTCGTCCGGTGCAGGTAATGCCTGACGGTCAAGTTTGCCGTTTGGCGTCAACGGAAAGGCATCCAAACGCACAAAAGCCGACGGCACCATATAGTCAGGTAAAATTGCACTCAAGTGTTCACGCAAACGGGCTGCCAACCCATCACTCTTTTCTGCCTTTTCCGCCACAACATAAGCGACCAGATGCTTGTCCTGCCCATCTTCCCGCACCAGCACTGCCGCCTCTTGTACCGCCGGGTATTCCACCAGCCGAGTTTCAATTTCCCCCAGTTCAATACGGAAACCGCGGATTTTCACCTGATGGTCATTACGGCCGAGGAATTCCAGATTACCGTCCGGCAGATAGCGGGCCAAATCCCCAGTGCGATACATCCGTGCACCGGATACCGGACTAAAAGGATCAGGTATAAAACGCTCCGCGCTCAATTCCGGCTGGTTAAGATAACCGCGCGCCACACCGACGCCGCCAATATACATTTCGCCAATGCAGCCTAATGGCACCGGGTGACCGTCTCTGTCCAACAGGTAGACGCAGGTATTTTTAACCGGCCGGCCAATAGAGCTATCATCCACAGGTGATAACACCGTCTTACAGGTCGCAGTCACGGTATTTTCAGTCGGGCCATAAGCGTTCAATAACCGGGGTCGATGGATTTCCCGCATAAACCAGTCCTGAATAGCGCTCTTTTTGACCTCCTCACCACCAATGATGATGAGCCGAATGCAATCCGGCAGCGGTGATGGATTGTCTCTGGCAATCAGTTCGGACCAAAATAACGCAGGCAGAGATATCACCGTAATACGGTTTTGCCCGGCTAAAGCAATAAACTCCTGTGCAGAGGCCAGCCAGCTATCATCACGCATCACCAGCGTGGCACCGTTACATAATGACGAGAAAAGTTCTTCTACAGAAACATCAAAAGCAAAAGAGGCGAATTGCAGCACCCGGTCTTGCGCCGTAACAGCATAGAGATCATTAAAACCCAAATGACGTTGATACACCGACTGATGTTCCACCATCACCCCTTTCGGCTGCCCGGTTGAGCCAGAAGTATAGATGACATAAATCAGATGCTGTGGCGTCAAAGCAGGAACCTGCGGGTTGCTGTCCGGCTGGTCCGGCTGGGTATTTGGATCAAGTATCGTCAGCCCGGCCAGCGCTTCTTCGCCCAACGCTACCCGTCCGATTTCATCAGCCAATACTACTGCCGGGGTTGTATCATTCAGGATATACACCAGACGCTCTTCCGGATAGGTTGGATCCAGCGGTACATAAGCCCCGCCAGCTTTCAGCACCGCCAGCAACGCCACCACTATCGCCGGTGAGCGAGCCACGCAAATCGCTACCCGCTGATCCGGTTCTATGCCCAGCGCAATCAGCTGATGAGCCAGCCGGTTAGCCCTGATATTCAGTTCGGCATAACTGAGCGTCTGCTCTTGATACACCAACGCAGTGGCATCCGGAGTGCTCTCTGCCTGTTGTTCAAACAACTGATGAATGCATAACGCGTCAGGATACGGGGTTTCTGTGGCGTTCCAGGTTTCCATCAATAACGTGCGTTCCGTTTCCGGCAGGATGTTCAGTGACCGTACCGGCGTTTCCGGAGCTTGTTCAAGCGCTTCGATCAAACTTTCCAACGCCTGCTGCATATAACCGCATATCCGGTCCGGATCAAACGGTTGCACCACCAGAGCCGTCAGCCCCAAAGTAGAACCATCGTCCTCCACCGATAATCCTAATGGGTAGTTAGTCCGCTCCTGTGTATCCAGGAATTCAATCCCGTTCATCGTTTCATCCGGAGTCACCGGCTGATAATTATGTCGATAGTTGAACAAGGTACTAAAGAGTGATGTGCCGCTGGCAACCCCACTGCACCGCTGAGCCAGCGCCAGTGAAGCATGCTCATGCCCCAATAATCCAGCCAGCCGGTTATGAGCTGCCTGTACACTGTCCCGTACCGGGGTATCATCGATATCCAGGCGTAACGGCAGGGTATTGATAAACAACCCCATACCATTGTCAGCGCCTTCACCTGCCTGCATCCGCCCAAACAGGACGGTACCGAACACCACTTTCTCCTGCCCGCTGGTATGTGACAACACCTGCGCCCAGGCCAGATGACACAACGCCGCCAAACTGATGCCCAAACGCCGAGCCTGACTACGCAGGCGGTCATTTAACCCAGTAGTCAACATCCGATAGGCTTCCGTCATCTGAGATCCATCACGATATACCTCTGTCAGCCCGAACGGCAATGTTGGCTCATCCACCTCCGCCAACATGTCGGTAAAGAAACGGGTATGCGCTGCCTGACTCACTCCCAACCGGGCCTCAGCCACCAGATTGCGGAACGGCACCGGGTCAGGCAGAGGGTCCTCCTGCCCGGAAAAACAGGCCTGAACCTCACGGTTCATCACTTCCATCGTTTCATGGTCGCCGATCAAGTGATGCTGCAATTCCAGTAAAAACCAGCGGCCATCCGTTTCCTGGGCGATAACAAAACGCAGGAGCGGAGCTTGACTCAGGTCGAGACGATGATGACCCGGATCAAAACGCCGGGTTAACTGGTCAATGACCGGGCCGTCAGCCGAGTCTAGTGTCAGTTCAGTTACCGGTAAGGTCGCTTGACGCCAAACCACCTGAGCTGGCACAGATAATCCTTCCCAGATGAAAGCAGTACGCAGGATATCATGGCGATCAATCGCCTGTTGCACCGCCGTCAGATAACGGTCCAGCAGAGCGCGATTAGCAAAGACCACCGGATAGAGCAGCAGGTACGGGTCGCCTTCCTTTTCCAACAGATGGTGAAACAGAATACCGTCCTGTAAAGGTGATAGCGCATAGATATCCTGAATATTAGCGATCCCGCCCGGTACCTGCCCAACAATGCGATCAATCTCAGGTTGAGTCAGATCAATCAGTGGCAACATCTCCGGCGTAAGTGTCGTCGTCGCTGTCGTCATGATATTGGGCGGTACCCTCATGGCCCGATACCGCCCCAACGTTTGGGCCAATTCTGACAGCACCGGCGACTGGAACAGATCACGCGCCACCAATGTCAACCCTTGGTGACGCAGACGTTCAATCATCCGCACAGCGAGCAGTGAATGTCCACCCAACGCAAAGAAGCTGTCATTCCGGCTTATCTGCTCAATGCCCAGTAACTCACACCAGATAGCCGCCAGAGCGATCTCAACCTCCCCTTGCGGAGCCTCGTAAACCTGACGGGCAAAATCATCCTCCCCCGGTGCCGGTAATGCCCGGCGATCCAACTTACCATTCGGGGTCTGCGGGAAGGACTCCAGACGCACAAAGACTGCCGGTACCATATAGTCAGGTAACATTGCACTTAAATGCTCGCGCAAATGGGCTGCCAATCCCTCCTTCTCCTCCGCTGCCACATAGGCCACCAGCCGTTTATTCTGCCCGTCATCCAGCGCCAGCACTGCCGCCTCTTGCACCTCTGGGTGTTCCACCAATCGGGTTTCAATTTCCCCCAGCTCAACACGAAAACCGCGGATTTTAACCTGTTGGTCGTTGCGGCCCAGGAATTCCAGGTCACCATCCGGTAAGTAGCGGGCCAAATCCCCAGTACGATACATGCGCGCACCGGATACCGGACTAAAGGGATCCGGCATAAAACGTTCTGCGCTCAGTTCTGGCCGGTTCAGATAACCCCGCGCCACCCCAACGCCGCCAATATACATTTCGCCGACACAACCTAATGGTACCGGTTGGTTATATTGGTCCAACAGGTAAATGCAGGAATTTTTAGCTGGCCGGCCGATAGAACGGTCATCCTCTGGGGATAACACTTCCTTATAAGTCACCGTCACGGTATTTTCCGTCGGGCCATAACCATTCAATAGCCGGGGCCGGTGGGTTTCATGGGAAAACCAGTCCTGAATAGCGCTTTTTTTGACCGCCTCACCGCCAATGATAATGAGCCGGAGGCAATCCGGCAGCGGTAATCCCGTATCTCTGGCCGCCAGTTCAGACCAGAATAAGGTCGGCAGAGAAATAATCGTAATACGATATTGTCGGATTAAAGCAATAAATTCCGACACTGACGCCAACCAGCTATCATCCCGCATTACCAGTGTGGCGCCATTGCATAACGACGAGAAAAATTCTTCGACGGAAACATCAAAGGCAAAAGCGGCAAATTGCAACACCCGATCTTGCGCGGTGACAGCATAGGTGTCATTAAAGCCCAGATACCGTTGGTGTATCGCCTGATGTTCTACCATCACGCCTTTCGGCTGCCCGGTTGAACCGGAGGTGTAAATCACATACGCCAGATGCTGAGGCGTCAACGCAGGGACCCACGGGTTGCTGTCCGGCTGGTCTGGCAGAATATTCGGGTCAAGTACCGTCAACCCAGCCAGCGCGGCTTCACCCAACGCCGCCCAGCCGGTCGCATCAGCCAACACTACTGACGGCGCCGTATCATTCAGGATATATACCAGACGTTCCCTCGGGTAGGTTGAATCCAACGGCACATAGGCACCACCGGCTTTCAGCACGGCTAACAATGCCACCACCATCGCCGGAGAACGTGCCACGCAAATTGCCACCGGCTGGTCAGGTGCAACACCCAGTGCAATCAGTTGATGGGCCAGACGGTTGGCACAAGCATTTAATTCAGCATAACTGAGCGTCTGCTCTTGATACACCAGTGCTGTCGCCTGCGGGGTTTGCTCTGTCTGTTGTTCAAACAATTGATGAATACACAACACGTCAGGATAGAAAGGTTCCGTGGTGTTCCAGGTTTCCAGTAACAACGTACGTTCCGTTTCCGGCAGGATGTTCAGAGCCCGTACCGGTGTCTCTGGGGCCTGCTCAAGCGTCTCCACCAAACTCTCCAGCGCCTGCTGCACATAACTGCATATCCTTTCCGGATCGAATGGTTGCACCACATTAGCAGTCAGTCCCAGGGATTCACCAAAATCCTCCACCGACAACGCAAACGGATAGTTAGTCTGCTCATATTCACCCAAGAATTCAATCCCGTCCATCGTTTCATCCAGTGGATCCGGCTGATAATTATGCCGGTAGTTCAACAAGGCACTAAAGAGAGGCACACCACTGGCAACCCCGCTGCACTGCTGGGCCAGCGCCAGTGAAGCATGTTCATGTTCCAGCAATCCGGCCAGTTGCAGATGCACCGCCCGCACACTGTCCCGTACCGGGGTATCATCGATATCCAACCGCAACGGCAGGGTATTGATAAACAGCCCCATACCACTGTCAGCCCCTTCCCCCACCGCCATACGCCCAAACAGCACGGTACCGAACACCACTTTCTCCTGCCCGCTGGTACGCGACAATACCTGTGCCCAGGCCAGATGACACAACGCTGCCAGACTGACACCCAATCGCCGGGCCAGACTGCGCAGACGGTCATTCAACTCAGCCGTCAACATCCGATGGGAACCCACCTCCTGAGATCCATCAAGATGCACATCCGCCAACCCAAACGGTAACGTCGGCTCATCCACCTCCGCCAACATGTCGGTAAAGAAACGGGTATGCGCTTCCTGACTCACCCCCAGCCGGGCCTCCGCCACCAGATTGCGGAATGGAACCGGGTCAGGCAGACGATCCCCCTGTCCGGAAAAATGCGCCTGCACTTCACGGTTCATTACTTCCATCGTTTCGTGGTCGCCGATCAAGTGATGCAGCAACTCCAATAAAAACCAGCGGCCATCGGTTTCCTCGGCGATAACAAAACGCAATAGCGGGGCCTGACTCAGGTCAAGACGGTGCTGGCCCGGATCAAAACGCCGGGTTAACTGCTCAAGGACCGGGCCGTCAGCCGGGTCCAGAGTCAGTTCAGTCACTGACAACTGAGCCCGGCGCCAGACCACCTGCGCTGGTACTGATAATCCTTCCCAAAGAAAAGAGGTACGCAGGATGTCATGGCGATCAACCGCCTGTTGCACCGCGTCCAGATAACGGTCCAGCAAAGCGCGGCTAGCAAAGGACACCGGATAGAGCAACAGGTATGGATCGCCTTCCTTTGTCAACAAATGATGGAACAGGATACCATCCTGCAATGGCGACAACCCATAGATATCCTGAATATTGGCCATCCCACCCGGTACCTGCCCGACAATATGATCAATATCAGCCTGAGTCAGATCAATCAGCGGCAACATCTCCGGCGTGAGTGTCGTCGTCGCTGGCGTAATGACATTAGCAGGTACCATCATCGCCTGATGCCGCCCCAATGTTTGGGCCAAGTCTGACAGCACCGGCGACTGGAACAGATCACGTGCCGCCAGTGTTAATCCCAGGTGACTCAGACGTTCAATCATCTGCACACCAAGCAGTGAATGGCCGCCCAACGCAAAGAAGCTATCATGCCGGCTTATCTGCTCAATGCCCAATAACTCACGCCAAAGGGCGGCAAGGGTGATCTCTGCCTCACCTTGCGGGGCTGCATAAATCTGACGGGCAAAATCATCCTCCCCCGGTGCCGGTAATGCCCGGCGATCCAACTTACCACTTGGGGTCTGGGGGAAGGACTCCAAACGCACAAAAGCCGCCGGTACCATATAGTCAGGTAAAACGGCACTCAAATGTTCACGCAAACTGACAACCAACCCCTCATGGGCTGCTGCTGCCACATAAGCGACCAGACGTTTTTCCTGCCCGCCATCCAGCGCCAGCACCACTGCCTCTTGCACTGCCGGGTGTTCCATCAAGCGGGTTTCAATCTCCCCCGGTTCAATCCGGAAGCCACGGATTTTAACCTGTTGATCGTTACGGCCCAGGAATTCCAGATCACCGTTCGGCAGGTAACGGGCCAAATCCCCAGAGCGATACATACGTGCACCGGATACCGGACTAAAAGGATCCGGTATAAAACGTTCCGCGCTCAATTCCGGTCGGTTCAGATAACCCCGTGCCACCCCAACGCCGCCAATATACATTTCACCAATGCAGCCTAATGGGACGGGTTGACCATATCTGTCCAGCAGGTAGACGCAGGTATTCTTAACCGGCCGGCCAATAGAATTATCATCTGCCTGGGATAATATTTCTTTACAAGTCGCCGTCACGGTATTTTCCGTCGGGCCATAAGCATTTAATAGTTGGGGCCGGTGGCCTTCCTGCCTAAACCAATCCTGAATAGCGCTCTTTTTAACCGCCTCACCGCCAATGATGATGAGCCTGAGGCAATCCGGCAGCGGTAATTCATGATCTCTGGCAATCAGCTCAGACCAGAACAACGCAGGCAAAGATATCACCGTGATACGGCTTTGCCGGGTTAAGGCAATAAATTCCGGCACCGAAGCCAGCCAGCTATCATCCCGCATAACCAGTGTGGCGCCGTTACATAATGCCGAAAATAATTCTTCTATTGAAACATCAAAAGCGAAAGAGGCAAATTGCAACACCCGGTCTTGCGCCGTGACAGCAAAGAGATCATTAAAACCCAGATGACGCTGATACATCGCCTGATGCTCTACCATCACGCCTTTCGGTTGCCCGGTTGAGCCAGAAGTGTAGATGACGTAAGCCAGATGCTGAGGTGTCAACGCCGGGACCTGCGGATTACTGTCCGGCTGGTCCGGCAGAGTATTTAGATCAAGTAACGTCAATTCTGCCAACACCTCTTCACCCAGCGCCGCCCGGCCGGTCGTATCAGCCAATACCACTGCCGGGGCAGTATCATTCAGGATATACGCCAAACGTTCCCCTGGGTAGGTTGGATCCAGCGGCACATAAGCGCCACCGGCTTTCAGTACCGCCAACAATCCCACCACCATCGCCGGAGAGCGTATCACGCAAATCGCCACCCGCTGGTCCGGTGTGACGCCCAGCGCAATCAGTTGATGCGCTAACCGGTTGGCATAAGCATTCAACTCTGCATAGCTGAGGGATTGTTCTTGATACACCAGCGCCGTCGCCTGCGGGGTTTGCGCTGCCTGCTGTTCAAACAACCGATGAATACATAACGGGTCAGGATACGGGGTTTCCGTCGTGTTCCAGGTTTCCAGCAACAACGTATGTTCAGCCTCAGGCAATAAATTCAGCTGCCAAATAGGGATTTCATCACCCATCCTTTTTGACGATATCAACACCTGTAAATGTTCACCCATCCGCTGAACCACTTCCCCACTCAGACGGTTCGCATCGTATATCCAGCGAAAACCGCCTTGCGCATTCACCTGGAGGGTCAGCAATTCACCGGACACCTCTTGATCGCCTTCTCTGTCATCCTGTATCACAGAGACAGCTATCTGCCACGGCCGGCGGGTTGCCAACGCCGGGATAGCCCGCAATGAAGGAACACGAGTGAGAAGATCACGACTAAATGTCCGGTGCCGCGCCAACCGGGCAAGCTCGTTATCAACCCAGTCAGCGACCACACCCCACGGCTTATCAAACGCCACTTCAATGGTCATCGGCACCACCGGCGCCAGATCTGCCGATTTACCTTTCACCTTATCTGCACACCAACCGATTTGGAATTCAGTCTGCTGAGTCAAGCGCGCAATATAGATAACAAACGCCTGCAACAGTGTCCGCAATGAGTCCTCTTTCCCGTTTTTTGGCAACGGGGACTGCCAAAGACTCATTGCCCATCTGGGTTCCGCTTGCTCTCCCGTGGTTTCGAAAGGTAACTGGAATGACTGCAAAACAGTAAGACGCTCATACCAGAATAATTCACTGAGTGTAAGGGTCTGAAGGATATTCTTTGTATTTTGAGTCTGTGGTGACGCATAATTTGAGTCGATTATGTTTTCTGATGTCTGAGAAAAGAGTTCAGATTTAAGAACATTTCCCACTTTAGCAATGTTATCTTTCATCTATTATATACCTCAACGAATCTGTTAGATTTTTGAAAACTGTCGTTCCCGACAGTCATCACCAATGTTTTTGCCCCCAAGAAATAAAAGCCGATACATCTGACATTCATTCAAAACACTCAGATGTGGGATGCCATAGCCCGGTTAATAACCCTATAATCAGCAAATCCTCGACGCTAATTTCCCTGATAATGGAATAAATAATTCATCTTATGAGCCGGAATAAGACATTCCATTTTTGTCCCTGTTTTTAGATAAATTCGATTAATTTTCTGCAATTTTTATTGACTAACGCTGAATTTCATAATTTAAAATGGAGCCATTAACTGCATTAATTATGTATAAATGCCAAATAAGTATTATATTTTATCCATTTTCCATTAATACCCAATTAAAACAATTCCAAAAAGACATTAAGTATCCGTCAAAAAAATAAGGCAATTTACTTTAATTTATCAATAAGTTACCATAACAATCACCTGCAAAACAGTTCCTTCAATCTCATAATAAGCATATATCTCAACGCTAAATGCAACGTATTCAATATTTGCAAAAAAATCCTGTGCATTCAATTATTCAAAAATATAACATCAGGTTAAAATAATTCATAAAATATTATTTTTCAATAGCAAAAGAATGCCGACGTCGTAAATATTACAAATAATCAAATATAAATCGAAAACAACTTAATTACATATTATCCTGTAATAATCAGATTATGAAAAAATATAAAATCCATTATATTTCATACCGCAGAAAGACAATTTTAAATTAAAATAACTTCATTATGAACTATTTTACAATAATAAAATAATGTGATTTATCTGATAGTTAATATCACGCAGTGTAAATAGACACTTTATTTAATATTGCTTTGATTTTAAGACACCAAAAAACATATACAAATGATTATATCAACCTCTTTTTTATATTTATTACCACTCATTACTTTAATACGAATAAGATATTATAAAATCAAGATCGATTAAATTAATACATTGCTATTATCATATCTGGTGAATTCATTATCATGAAAATATTTATTAATTAGTATTTATATAAAGAGTTATTTGGTGAAAAAATGCGGATTCAAATTCTTTATTACCATTTATTTAACAGTGTCAGTAAAGATAAAATGAATATAATCCGCATTCATTAAACATAAAACACAATATCCTATGATGATTAAACTTAACAAAAAACCCAGGGCGCGAGCATACTTTTGGGCTCATCTATTGAATGAAACCTAATGACATGATCTAATCACGATTATTTCTTGCCGGCTGCCCTGCTCATGACCCTGATGGAACATTTATCCGTTGTTAAAGAAACTCGCTCCGAGACCAATCGTAAGTATGATCTGACTGATGTTATTTTTCTTGTTATCAGCGCCATTATGGCGGGGGCCGAAGGTTGGCAAGATATTGAAACATATGGCAATGCTAAAATTAAATGGCTGAGGACATATCGTCCTTTTTCTCAGCGGAATACCTTGTCGGCATCCCATTGCGAGGATACTCCGCACCATCGTGCTCGAATCCTTGCTGGAAGCGTTACTGAATTGGGTCAATGAGCAGCGTGAACAGGCGGGCAAACCCCTCATCGCCTTTGACGGTAAAGTCTTGCACCGGGCCTACTGCCATGATGCAAAAAACGCCTTTCAGGTTGTCACCGCTTATGACACAGAGAATGGCTTGGTCTTGTGTCAAAAAGCCACGGAGCACAAAAAAGGGGAAATCGCGATGGGGCGGCAACTGCTGGATAT
>NZ_PUJV01000042.1:0-18491 GCF_011189495.1 Photorhabdus stackebrandtii | reverse complement strand
ATCTGAAGGTGACGCTGACAGCCACACAAATTATCACACAATTTTACCCCTGATTGCCGGGATGCCGGCGGTCGTTTTCACCCTGACGGGCGTTATTTCCCGTCAGGGGATAACGCCCGTTTTTATTCTTAACTGAAAACCACCTCCTGCGGAGGTGGTTAGCAACAGGTTGGCTCTGCCAATAATGCTACTCATGGGAAAATCCGAATCCGTTATCCCCATAACAGAGAAGGATTTAACCATGAGTAGATTCAAGAAAGCATCGCATGTGCTTTGGTGTTGTCAATACCATATCGTATGGACGCCCAAATACCGATTTAGGATCCTGAAAAATAATGTAGGAAAGGAAGTCTATAAGCAGATAAGGATTTCCAGTGAGCAGCTCGGAATAGAAATTGTGGAATTGAATGTTCAAATAGATCATGTGCATCTTTTAGTAAAAATTCGGCCAAAATTATCAGTATCTCAAGTGCCTGGTCATCTAAAAGGCCGAACAGCTATTCGTCTATTTAATAAATTTCCCTATTTGAGAAAGAAAAAGTTGTGGGGAAATCATTTTTGGGCAAGAGGCTACGGTGTAGATACCGTAGGTATAAATGAAGAAATGATAAGGAAGTATGTGAAGTACCAAGAGAAGCACGAACATGAGGACAATCAATTATCGCTGAAAGGGATGTGAAGTAAAGGCTCTCAGAGTCTGAACTAATAGCGCCCCTTTGGGGCGAAATCAATGCCCCCTTCTATGAAGCTGTCTCTTGATCATATTTCATAGATCAAGAGACTTGGACAGTAAATAACCTTCAAGGATGGTTTGTAACATGAACCATCCTTGCCACAGCCTTTCCCATCCCACTCGGCCATTTCGTTTTGAGTCATACCAACCCGCTAGTTTTCCCAAATTAATATAGGCCCAGTAAACACTTGGCGCTGTCTTAGGGACCTTTTTCTTTTCTTGCTTTACCCACAATAATTTCCACGCTAGCGGGCTTAATAGCGTTTCACAACTCTGTTTTTCCGCCTCTGATCTATTGAGACCCACATAGCGCAACTGATGAACACGCACGGCGATAAACGCCAGGAGCACCACCATTTTTTCCAGATTTTCTTTACGTTGCATCCGCAGCGCTTCTATCTGTGTCCCGCCACTTTTCCATGCCTTGTGAAACTCTTCAATGAGCCAGCGTTTTTCATAGTAGTCCAGAATACGGTGGGCATCTTCTTTACCTTTTACCGGCTCCGATGTCAGAATGTGCCAGCTCAGCTCCTTGTCGTTATTCGTTTCCTGACAACTCACATAATACAGCGGTATCGGCTCCCCTCGTTTATTGGCCGGCATTTTGAGCGTGACAGGGGCGTAACGGACGTCGCAGAGAGCTTCACGCGCCTTACGCCCACCTCGTTGTTTAACCTGAACGGTTCTTTTATCTGCGGGCTGCAAAGATTCACTGAACAGATAAAGTTTATCTGAGCTTTGTTCAATGCAACGGCTTTGCATTGAACGCACAATAAAACGCTGCTGATGCGTGATTTTATAGGTCAGATAGTCAATAATGTCTGCCTCGCGATCACAAACTGAAATGACCTTATTCATATCTCTGCTGGATCACTGAACGAATTTTCCCGGCCACAAGATCCGTGAAGCTGTAAGCTTGAATATCGTTGTCATCTGTTAGGGTGATGTGATCAACATTCAGGCTGTGTTCATTCAGACTGTAATCAATCTCGACGGTATGGGGAAATTGTCCCTGTCGCAGACGTCTCATTTCACCGTCATTGTTGTTCCTGGCATATCCTATTTTCAGTCTGAAGGACGGAAAGGTTGCCTCTTCGGTATTCCTTGGCTGAATGGAAAGACTTTGAACGGCACAGGTCACTTGATAAGGCAATTCTGCGGAAGAAATGGCTAGGGCATCGTCGAGCTCTTCATGGAAAGTCTGCTGATCTATATCGGCAAGTCGCATATTCGTTGAGAAATCAATATCTTCAGTAAATCTTGAACTCTGATATCTCAGGCCAAGCAGGATCCCGCCTTTCATTATCATTTTTGGTTTCAGGTATTCATTGGAGGCAATGGCCTGTAGAACTATATGTACGGCCTGGCGGAAGGTGATGCGGTCCTGTGGTGCATCGGCGATCCAGTCTTCTATAGAGTATTCCATATAGAGTATTTATCAGTTGTTGATGGATATACACCATACTTCGGAGTATGTCTTTTTGTAAGGGTTTGATGCTATTAATTTACGGCTTCCTCCACGCTGAACAGTCTTCTTCCATGTTTCAATCGTGCGGTGGGTTAGTCCACAGACTTCTTCCAGAAGGTAACCTACCCTGGCTTTATCTATACCTTTTCCATTTTTATCAACTGTTTTGACTATTACAGGCAGGTATTCACCAGCATATTCACGGAACACATCCTGTACATGCGAGAAACCGCCACACAGATCCGGCTCCCTGAGCATATCCAGAAAGGTTTCACCTATGTTACTTACCCGAATCCCACCGGAGTCATGGAGTTCCTGCTTTTTTCTGTAGTTTCTATGGGTATGGAAAATCAGCTCCTTGCCATCGATTTTTTCGTATGGAGTGAACCCGCGTATCATCAGAGGTTGCATGTTGCTTATAGCGGGGAAATCCTTCAGTAAATGTTCCTGATAAAGGCTCCGGGCAGTATTAAGAGGTGCTTGGATCAGGTGCACAACATGTGGAATACGATCGGTGATGCCATGCCATGCCATTCCATTGCGGACAGGTAGGCAAGATGGGAGTAAGGTGTGAGACAGCAGGCAATCTGCTGAGCACTCGCTTGGTTTTTGTTACTGATTTGCCAGATAAAACTAGGAATAATGGGTGACAGAATTCCCTGATTAACCATGTCTTCCAGAGCATCATCCATGATTCGTTTGTCCGGTTCAGTTGCCTGGATTTTGCCAATGCGGATACCATCAAACATCCTGTCACGGTAGAGCATATAGATATACATATTGAGTTCATGAAGAGCAATTATCGGTTTAGGATGATAGTTAAGAATTATGAGCCTTAGTGCATCTCGCAGTGAGGTTGTTTTCTTCATATTTAATATGATACCTTTCAATGTATAAGTCCTTAGGACTTATACATTGACGTATGTTTAATGTCAAGTTTTAAGACTTCGAAATGAGACTGTAACTGCATGAATTAAAGGGAAACAAAAAAACAGATTGACAACATGTTATTATTGCAATGGCTGTTAGGAGTTGTAGCGTTGTCAGTCAACTAAAGTGGTTTATTGTGGTTACTATAGCGCTCTTGCAACAACCAAGAGCTGAAATGGTTTTGATATTACTTTCTCGGCAGGAAAAAATGACCATTAAAAAATCATTACACCGGCAGAATTTATCCAACTTTACCAGAAAGACGAAGCTCTCTGATTGAGCTTGGTACTAAATTTGGGGAAGGGGCCAATTTGCTCGCATTAGAATAATTTTCAGGGAATGGTGTCATCTATTATCATGATGTTGGGGGGCAGTTTATTCACTATTGTTGGTTACTGACCATCAACCAGAATTTATAAGTTTTGTGTAGAAAATTCACTTTAAATTGGCAAAATAATTTACGTTTCAAGATCTTTCATTAACCTAATGAAAGTATTGGTGTTTTTTGATTGTAGATATCCATTAGTATTCATAGCCGTTCTGAATGGACTGAAAAACTGTTTGATATCTTGCAGGTAAGAGTCCTGTCGCCGTAGTTGGTTAGTTTAACGATGTAGCTATGTCATATGTGTAGATGGTGATTGAAGCATGGAAATAATGCCGAACAAGTTCCCTCTTACCACAGATTGTCAGGGCGGGTAAACTGTAACGAAAGTGAACCTGAATAAACCGTAAATCTTAACCACACAGCAAGGCTGTGTGTAGAGTAATCGGAAGCACGGTTTGATGAGAAACCGCTGGGGAGGTGACTTCAAACCAGAGGCTTACTCTATGTTCTTGTCTTAAGGGATTGATTGTTGTTATTACGATAAGTTCAAAAAGATTCCCTATTTTGCAACAGGGAATTTGTGTAGATAGAAACAGGCTTTATGTCCGTTTTTTCCACCTATTCTACTTCGATCGAAAATTAGTCCAATATATTGGAGAAAAACAAGGTTTGATCCTATTGAGTGTGCGTTGCCGGTGTTCTAATGGGTTGCATAATAAAACGTAGCCCCAAGGCGTTAGCAACCTTTGTGATTATTGTGAATGTAGGGTTTCCCTTGCCAGAAAGGGCCTTGTAAAGCCCTTCTCAGTTCATTCCAACATTTCTTGCTAGTTGGCTGATGTTACGGGCTCGTACTATGTCACTCAAAGCAGCTGCAATAAGGGAAGGATCACCATCTTCTATCACGGCTTCCAGATACGCCGCAATATCTTCTTCTGTTTGGAGATAATCGGCAGTATCGTAGTGGCTGAATTTTACTTCTTGGCTTTTCATCGGTTACTCCTTCCATTGCGTGGCAATGGTTTTTGCCAATTCAATAGCGTGGGATTGGTTGCCTTTGTCTTCACCACACTATGTTGCAGTTTAATATTCTAGGGCAATTCAAAAGCCTGGTTACTCACAGATACCGAGAATAACCCTATGCGAATCTGACAAAAGTGTCAAAATGCGTTGACAAAATCTACGTCAGGCGTAGTATTAGGTTTAACAACGCTCGCAATGTTCCCTTAGGGGATGTTAGTGGGCTTTTTTTGGCCTCTTTTTCCCCCTTCAGGGATGACTGCTAATCATGCCTTATTCCTTCTATCCAAAGCCGTATCGCTCACTGGGGGGATCTTGTTGCCGATTTACAGGCTAAGCATCTTCAATTTCAAAATACTGCCGATGCAGAACAAATTCTTAGCCAGATAAGCTATCACCACTTCAAAATTTACCTGCATCTGTTCCTCGATCCGGCTAGCCCCGATGGCAAGCATTACCGTCCGACAGCGTTCTTTGAGCATGGCGTTCAGATTTACAGGTTTGATGAAGAGCTCTGAGCTTACCTTTTTAAGGTCATCGTCGGACTGGAAGTTAAATTACGCAGCCGTCTCGATCACACACTTGCCGCGCACAGTAATTTATAAAGCTAAATATTTCAACGGGACGTATGCATCTTCTTACCGTTGCGCCGCTACAGACGAATCGCCTTTATAATGTTCTGGTAGTCATGAATCAGATGATAAAAATACTCGGTATTACCAGCCTGAATTTTTTTGACACGATTGATGATCTGATACAGCGATATCCGGCGATTCAGCCTTATCTATGTAGCTTTGGGTTTGCTCATAACTGGCGGGCAGATCCGTTCTGGCATTAACTTTTCACTCTGACAAATTGACTCATCTGACGCACTGACTTCGATTGGTGCGTTTTTTCTGATTTTGTAAAAAGAGTTCTGCATTGAGCACAGTCCCGGATCCCCGCACAGTAAGCCGCATTTAGGATCACCTGTATGGGAATGCTCATGAAAAACTCTGTTTTTTTCTCACTTAGTTGGTTGTCCGTCATGGTGCTGGTTGGGTGTACCGGACAAGCTCAGGAGACTACCGCGTCAGGTGTAAGTTTTCACCATTCTCATCAGGCACGTCCTGCCGTATCCGATATCTATCCTCTGATACCGGAAGTTACACGTTATGATCGTTATACCTTAGTGAGTGTAGGCAGCCAGGCTGCACAACGTGAACCGCTAAATCAAATCATCAATATCACCATGCCAGTACCGTTGGTACAACGTATCGGTGATGGATTGCGCTATCTGCTATTTGGAACCGGTTATTCGCTGTGTGATACCACCGCAGCCAATTTCGTTAAATTGATAGGCCGGCCATTACCTGCTATTCAACGCAAAATTGGGCCGATACGGCTCAGTGAAGCGTTACAGATTGTTGCCGGGTCTGCATGGCGTATCCGGGTAGATGAGGTGAACCGTGAAGTGTGTTTTGTTTTACGTGATGAATATCGTCAATTTTCCGAGACAACTGTTGGCCGGGTGACACCGCCAAAAATGCGGGTGCCGGCACCTACATTGTCCAACAGCACATTAGCCACTCCGTTACCGGTGAAGCCACCGATAGCTGAAAGACCAAAAACTGATACCCCTAAAATTCCTGTGACAGGAGGAAAACCTACCGCCATTTCTTCTGTATTACCCACTCAGCCCGTTAAATCCCTACTCAGTGGTAGTACACCAGTGACAACGGTATCGGTAGGAAACATCTGGCGTGCGGAAACAGGGACCACTTTGCGTGGAACTTTGGAGCGGTGGGCCAATGCGACTGATTGTCCGGTAGGGGGACACTGGGTAGTGGTGTGGTCGTCACCGACGGATTACCGCATTGATGCACCGCTGACGTTCAAAGGCAACTTTGAGTCCTTGTTGGTACAAGTGTTTGATCTTTACCGCCAGGCTGAGAAGCCGTTGTTTGCCGAAGTCAGCTGCTTTCAGTGCCTGATTTCAGTCAGTGATAAACCCGTAACACGGTAAACCGTAATGGGGTACGTCATTAGTGCGTTTGCTTTGGTTTTTCTGTTGATTGCAGGGGGTATACAGCTGCGACAGGCAGAACAACTGCACGTCGATGGTGACAACGCAAGGGCTCGAATACTGGCAGACCAAATGTTGCTATTAGCCAGTGCCATTAATCACTGGCGTGGCGGCCCATCTAAAAATGGCACGGTGGATCTGCGTAAGCTCATTCTGCCTTTTCAGCCTGATGCCCGTATCCGGCATGTTATCAGCCAAGATCGGCTCTGGGTGTGGATGCCGGAAATACCTGGTCTTGTCACCGCTCTGCGCGAACGCACTAAGGGGTCAATGTTGATTGGTGAAGTCCGGCAGGGACGGTTGTATGGCTTATCTGGTCAAGAGACAGGGCTCACTCTTCCTGACGGGATTAGCGAGGGTGATGTGGTGTATTTCAACTGAAAAAGCGGACAGGATTTGATGAAAAATAAACTGTATTCACTCAGGCTTTGTACTTGCCTTGTTCCACTGGCGGCGGTAACAGGAATGGCGCTGATGTCCGGTTGCACCTTGCGGGCAGTGGATAATATGGCGCGTGAGGCCAGTATGCAAAGTCGGGTAGCACAACAGCATTTGCATCAACAGCATAGCCTGAAACAGCCAGTAGTAACCTGGGTAGATAAACCCTGGGTGAATCTGAAACCGGTAGTTCAGCCTGTCGCATCGGTAAAGTTGCCGACCTGTCAGATAACGATTAACAGTAAGGCCAGGCTGACATTACCGGAACTGGGACAACGCATTACCCAACTTTGTGGTATTCGGGTCACAGTAACACCCGATGCTTTATCACGCGTATCAACGACTGCGGGTGGGTTGACACGCCAGATGCATGGGGCATTACCGGCACCTGATGATAAGGGACGTATGCCATTGGATTGGCTGGATGATCGAAATATACATTCAATTCATGCTGATGAGCGTCGAGAGCCAGAAGGACTCACGGGGCTCAATTGGCAAGGGGAGCTAACGGGGCTTTTAGACAATATTGCCAGCCGGTTAGGGATTGCATGGAAGATAGATAACAGGGCAGTCGTGTTTTATCGGTTTGAAACCCGGACATTTCAGTTGAATGTTCTCAACACCCGTACCAGTAGTAATGCCAGTGTTGCCTCAGGTTCAACCAGCAGTATGGGGACATCAGGGGGCAGTGGTAATGCCAACAATTCTGTTTCTGGGGATGCCAGTTCTTCACAGAAAACGACGGTTGATCTGAACAGTGATTTATATGAAGACATCCGTAAGACGGTAGAGAATATGCTGACGCCTGAGAGTGGTCGTTTTTGGTTGTCAAGCTCCAGTGGAACACTGATGGTAACAGACACACCGGCGGTGCTCGATTCGGTATCCCGTTATGTGGAAGAGCAAAATACTGTTCTCAACCGTCAGGTTTTGTTGAATGTTCAGGTGCTGAGTGTCAGCACTACCCGTAAAGAGCAAATGGGACTGGACTGGGGATTGGTTTATAACTCATTGAATAGTCTGGGGGCTACGCTGTCTGGCAGTTTCGGTGGTATGGGCAGTGGGGCAACGTCTGCGGGGGTCAGTATTTTGGAAAGTGCAACAGGGAAGGCGGCAAAACTCTCGGGTTCCAGCCTGCTGATAAAGGCGTTGAGCGAGCAAGGTAATGTTAGTGTGGTGACCTCTCAAGGAAGTGCGACCACTAATTTGACCCCAATTCCGATACAGATGGCTGATCAGACGGTGTATGTGGCTCGAAGCAGTACAACGACGGCTACAGATGTGGGCGCGACCACAGCTCTGACGCCCGGGATGATTACTACCGGGTTTAATATGACCTTATTGCCGTTGATACAGCGCAATGGTGATGTTCAGTTACAAGTGGCTTTTAACCTG
Source organism: Photorhabdus stackebrandtii (assembly GCF_011189495.1). NCBI lineage: Bacteria > Pseudomonadati > Pseudomonadota > Gammaproteobacteria > Enterobacterales > Morganellaceae > Photorhabdus > Photorhabdus stackebrandtii. The sequence continues at coordinate 10,114 of NZ_PUJV01000042.1, read as the reverse complement.
TCTGATCCGCCGACTATCCGTTCATTCACATCTAAAGAAGGCAATTCTTATATCGAAATGCCGTATACCCGGCTACGTTCACTGAGCCAGAAAGTGAATCTACGGGCTGGACAGGCTCTGGTACTCACCGGATTTGAACAGGCTGATACTCGGGCCACTAAGGCGGGCACCTTTACACCGGGTAATTTCCTGCTTGGGGGAGGACAGTCCGGAGAGAATAAGCGCAGTACGTTGGTGATTTTGATCACCCCCGTATTACTGGATTGAGGAATGAAAGGATGCATGAATCAATGAAAAGCATCGATTTAGAAATATCCGGTGATACACCCGAAGTCACGGTTGTACAGGCCGGACGCCATTGTTGGATCAGTGGTCTGCGTTGGTCGCCGTACATGAAGGTGAAACGGGGACACCGTAGAGGGCAACGTGTTCGTCCTCAATACACTGATGTACATCTGGTCGTGGGAAATCGAGCAGGGAGACGTCAGCAGACTACACGTATGATGGGAACGGGAATGATCAGGAAATTGTATTGCCGTCATACACAGTATTCTTTAGCCATCGCCTTTTTATCGCATTCCGGCCCAAACGGGTACGGGATTTACGATTTGGGCGAGGGGCAATGGTTATTTTTGGCGACGCAGAATGGTTTGCCGTCCGTAATGGCAGATATTGTCGGAACCCGCGAGAGTGTCAATGCAGCACTGTCCCGTTTTTTAACTTTTAACCCGGCTCCTAATAAAAGCTGGCGGGTAGTATCTGACCCTGATAATCCGGCGCACTGGCGCTCAATAACTTCTGCTTTGTCTGCTCATCAGTATCGGATGTGTCGCCTGCAACGGCGGTGGAGGTCACCATTATTGTTGATGGCCGTATTCATCTCTCTGTTGATAGTCGTAGGGGTGTTATTACCGTTAGGAAAATCTCCCGATGAGATATTACCGATGACTGAAATTGTGCAGGTCAGGGCATCACAATTGTTTGAAGAAACGCCAAAACCTGTTGATTTACCTCATCCGTGGGCCGATAAGCCGTTGCTGCCCGCATTTTTGGCACGTTGTGTCATGATCAGTCGGACGATCCCAGTGTTATTAGCGGGTTGGCGCTTGACGGCAGGTTCATGCCGAAAAGATGGCGTTCGTCTTCACTATGAGATTATGCCTGGCGGTACAGCGGCTCATTTTGTTCAGCGTGTACAGACTGTATTTAATCAGTCGCCGGTTTTTGATCTGGTTCAGGGTGCAAAAGAAGGCCGGGTATTTTTACCGTGGAAACCTTTGCCGGTTCACGATGAAGCGGTGCCTGCGGTTTCAGTACAGTTGATGAAGATGGTTTCGAATTTCCAGCAATGGCAGATCCCCCTGACGTTAAATGAACTCACTCCAGCATCGGCATTACCGGGAGACGGGCAATCTATCCCTTCCCAGGATTGGCGAGAATACCTTTTCAGCTTCAGTAGTCGGGTGATGCCAGCATGGCTATTTGCTGAACTGGATGAGACAGGGCTGCGACTGAACAGCCTCACGTTTACCCTGACCTCACAGGGACAGTTAACCTATCAGACAGAGGGATCATTTATGCCCGGAAATAATACTGCTTTGTGTATCAGTGTGTTAAGTGGGCTAATTTTTATCAGTTCACCCGTATGGGCAACAGAGGATAGCGCTCTTTCGGTAATAGGGATTACAGCGGCATCTGCGGGTGTGACTGTGGGACAGTTAGAGCATTTACAAGCGAAAAATCTGCTGCTGGAAGCTGAATTGCAGCGGGCAAAGTTACAACGCCAACTGGCAGAAAGTCAGCATTTGGGGTTGACGGGCAGTAATGATATTGATCTGCCGGCGACCGCATCACCTGTGATAACGGCGGGACACCCTGTGACCCGTCCGGTGGTTCAGGAGATTTATGGTCGGGGAAATGCATTGCGGGCTAGCGTAAGTCTGCTGGGCCACGGTGTGATGGAATTAGCTGTCGGTGACGCAGTGCCTGGCACTCAGTTCAACGTTAAGGTGATCACGCTTTCTGCGGTCACGCTAAGTGATGATTCGGTACTCACGTTCTGAGAGAAGAAAGGGAATGAAAGAAAGTCTCCAGGTTAATGATGCCGTGTTGCTGTTATGTGAAGGACAACAGGTTACGGTATTAATTGACAACAATCGTCGGGGCGATCCGCAGGTCCAGACTCGGGTCATGCAATTACTTGAAGCCACACCAGAGGCAGAAATTCGCTTTGTCAATTTGTCAGAATTGCAGGCGAACCGCCAGAAACAGCATCAGCGGACGAATGAACAGGGCGTTTGTCTGTCGGACTTAACTGATGTGAGTGAACGCCAGAAGCAGGTACTGACCTGCTTTGAACTGGCAAAAAAGCTGAATGCGTCAGATATTCACCTGACTATCAGTCCGGGATTGACCCGAATTGAAATGCGTATTCACGGTGAGCTGGAAGTCGTCAATGAACTGTCGGAAGAGGAGGGAATGGCGCTGGCATCTACGATCATCCTGTCGATGTGTGATGTCACTGAAACGCAATTTTTCCCCGGCCGGCAGCAGGACGGGAGGATAAAAGCGGATTTTCTACGTCGGGTACATTTGTATGGTGCCCGGTACAGCCATACGCCAACAGCAGATGGGTTGTATGTTGTGATGCGTGTGATTGCTGATGATGGTGATAGTGTGCCCACACTGACACAATTAGGTTTTTTGCCTCAGCAAATCAAACTGATTTCTCGTATCTTGCGACTGCCGGAGGGCATGATTGTGTTATCGGGACCTACCGGCTCCGGGAAGTCCACCACGTTACGTACTTTCTGTCGTCTGTATCTTGACAGGACAGGGGGCAAGAAGCGGTTATTGACTGTTGAAGATCCACCTGAGGGGCGGATTGCTGGTGCCATTCAGACTCCAATTGTGTGTGACAAAAGTGATGAAGAAGCGGTCAGGCTTGCCTGGCACCGAGCGCTCACCTCTGCGTTGCGTCTGGATCCTGATGCTGTTATGCCAGGCGAAATGCGTGACCTGACCTCCATGCTAACGGCCATTTATGCTGCACAAACTGGGCATAGTGTCATGACGACTCTGCATACCAATAGTGCAGTCGGTATTCCTGAGCGCATGATAACGATGGGGGTGAATGCAGGGCTGATTGACCCATTGGAGGCAGACTTAGTTTGTCCGTTGGATGAGGATGATTATTTGCTGATGGAGCAGTGTGATGCGTGAAATGTCATGGGTCAGCCGTCTGCGCTATGTGTTAGTTCGCCACACTTTCTTACCGAGTTATCGCATCATTTTCTATGAGGCGTTGCGTTTTCTACTGGAAAACAAGATACCGTTATTGAAAGCGTTGCGGCAGATACGTGATGTGTATACCCATTTCGATACCCATTGGCATCCGTTTGCTGAACTCATTGACGATTGCGTCTCGGCGCTCACTGATAACAGTCAAACTAATACCTTGGAACATGTGCTGGCTGCTTGGGGGCCGGTAGAAGAGGCGGCGTTAATTAGTGCCGGTATGCGCAGCGGTCATTTGCCTGAAGCGTTGAGTCAGGCCATGACACTGATAGATTGCCGTCAGCGTATTCTGATAGTGTCGCTCAGAATGATGATTTATCCCTTGCTGTTAGTGCTACTGATGACGGGATTACTGGTGATCACAGCAACAGAATTGGTACCAACGCTAAGAAGTATTTCAGATCCGGAAAACTGGCAGGGTGTGCTGGCATGGCTGAACGGGATGGCGACATTCTTTGAGAAGGCTTTCCTGTGGTGTGGTGTCTTACTACTCTTTTTTATTGTGGGCGTGGTGTATTCGTTGCCGCGGTGGATCAATCGTCTGCGTCGCATAGCAGATCATCTTATCCCCTGGTCGGTCTATAGCGATATTCAGGGCGCCATTTTTTTACTGAACATGGCTTCCCTTTTGCGTGCCCAGGTTCAGACACTGGATGCGTTAATTATCCTGCAACGCTTTGCATCTCCTTGGTTACAGATTCGTCTGGAGTCTATTGCTGATTGTGTCCGTGAAGGGGATCACTTTGGCCGGGCATTGCATCACTGCGGCTATGGTTTTCCGTCAAAGGAAGCGGTTAATTTTCTGTCATTACTGACGGAAGGTGATGGTACTCCGGACATTATTGGGCGCTATGGTGAGCGGTAGTTGGACCAAACAATCGCTCGGGTGAACAGGCGGGCCAATTTGGTCATGTTATGTTCACTGTTGCTGGTTGTTGGGGCATTTATATTGATCCTGCTGGCCGTCATGGAAATACAGAACATGGCTAACATCATGCAGTAGTGCTCTTAAATTGAGCCTCCATTTTAACGATTTTCTCCATAAAGAACCCTTTATATAAGGCATAAATCAATGCAGTACATGATGATACAAAAACAAGACAGAATGGTCCGTCCCCCTGAACGGGGTTGGGCTATTTTGGAAAATGGTGCGGTCGCTCTGGTTGTGATTGCTGTGATTACTGTAGTTTTGGGGGGAATTTATATGTTGTATGACCGCAAGGATGCGGTTGTGGAAACAACGAATCTGCAAACTATCATCTCCAGTACTCAGGGGTTAATGAAAGGCAGTGGTGGCTATGAATTTAGTAATGCAGACAAGATGACCGGTATCCTGATTCAGTTGGGTGGCGTACCGAAGAGTATGACGGTTCGCGGCGATACGACAGTCGGTAATGCCACGCTGTGGAATACCTGGGGTGGTCAGGTTAAGGTCGGACCGAGCAGCACGGGGGGATTTAATAATGGATTCACGGTAACTTACGAGAGAGTCCCTCAGTCTGCCTGTGTTTCACTGGCGACTGGGATGAGCCGGGGAGGGAGTGCATCAGAAATCACCATTAATAATACTCATCACGCTGATGGCAAGGTGACACTGGAAAGCGCCAGTACAGAATGTACACGGAACAACTGTCGTACTGGTACCAATAAACTGGTCTTTACGATTAATGGTTAAATGCAGACACTGATTGCGGTTAGCTTTCCTACAGAATATACCCCTCTGGTTATGGTGACGTTGTTTGTCATCGGATGTGTGCTGCTTCGTCCTGTGAGTAAATTTTTGCACGAATACGGTATGTCGATGTGTTCAGGGCATCCGGTACCACGAATGGCTATCTGTCTATACATGGTGTCGGGCACATTGATGTTGTTATCACCTGCTCCGCTGATGGAACGGATAGCCGCACTGTTGCTGTTGAGTTTTTTGTTGCAATTATCGGTTATGGACGTTTTGAGTGGCTGGCTTCCTCGTCAGTTTACACTGGCTTGTCTGGTGTCCGGTGTATTGGTCAGTATTTCGTTGCAGTCAGTATCCATAACTCTTTTTGCTACGGTGCTTATGCTTGCTGGGATGGGGGTGTTGCGCAAGCTGATGAACTGGCACTCTCAATGTGAAGCACTGGGAATGGGGGATGTCTGGCTGATTGGTGCATTGTGTGCATGGCTGACAGGGTTACCGGCACTGATAGGCTGCATGATCGGTCTATCCGGTTTCGTGCTGTGGCATTTGGCACAATTACCTCATCGAAGTTCGAAAGGCGGGCCGCTGGGACCCTGGCTCAGTTTGGGGAGTGTGGTCATGTTGTTGGAGCGGTTATTTCTCCCTGTCTGGCAAACGGTGTTCTGGACGGTATGGAATCCATGCTGAAAAGTATCACGAGACCCGCCGACAAGGTTCACATGATCAGGTACGCCGATGATTTTGTTATAACGGGAAGTTCGAAAGAACAACTGGAAAACCACATCAAGCCGGCAGTCACGGCGTTCCTGCTGGAAAGGGGATTAACACTATCTGAAGAAAAAACGGCGATCGTCTCAATATCACAGGGATTTGACTTTCTGGGGTTTAATGTTCGCAAATATGGAAACAAGCTGCTCATTAAACCGGCGAAAAATAGCATTAAATCCTTCCTTGATGTTGTCAGAAAAGCGATCAAAGCAGGCATATCTTTGCCTACCGTAGCGTTAATACGTATGCTCAACCGCAAGCTGACGGGTTGGGTAAACTACTACCGACACGTGGTGGCAAAAGCCGTCTTCAGTAAAATTGATGCGGTCATTTTTCGGGCGCTTTATAGTATGATCAGGCGAAAACATAGCAGGAAATCAACGGGCTGGCTCTGCCGAAAGTATTATGGCAGCAGAGGGGGACGACATTGGGTATTTCACCCCGTCTATCGAGTGAAAAGCGGTGAACCCAGGGTCATTAGCCTAAAACAGGCTTCGGCAGCGCCAATCCGGCGTCACCGACAAATCCGTTCAGCGGCGAATCCCTATGATGTGGAATACCTTGATTACTTTAAAGAGCGGATGAAGAAATATTATCCACAACAAAGGGTTGCCGGGTCAGAGTAGTCTGGCCTTATGGAGACTTGAGCCGTGTGCGGGGAAACCTGCACGCACGGTTCTGAGGAGAGGGAGTCTCAGAGATGGGGCCCTCTTATCCGACTATTTGCCCTTTAATTAAATGTGGTCGTTTAAGCGATCACCGAACTCAATCATAAAACGACTCATTGCCTGTTTCCAGTTTTGGATTGGCATACTCCATTTTTTAGACGCGGATTCGATGGCTAAATAAACCACTTTCCGAACTGAGTCCTCTGTGGAAAAGATTTTACGTTTCTTAATGGCATGGCGAATAACACTGTTCAACGATTCTATGGCATTCGTTGTGTAAATGGCTTTGCGAATCTCCTCAGGGTAAGCAAAGAAGATATTTAGGTTTTCCCAGTGGGCCTGCCAGCTTTTACTGATTTGGGGATATTTGTCATCCCAGGTTTGAGCAAATTTCTCAAGGGCTATCAAGGCAGAAGCTTCGGTTGCTGCGCGATAGATGGTTTTAAGTCCAGTCGTCACCGCTTTATAATCTTTCTATGAAACGTATTTTAGGTTGTTATGTACCCTGTGGATAATGCAGAGTTGGATCTGTGTTTGTGGATACACGGTTATTTATCACGTCTGGAAAGCCTTTCAGACCATCAACACACGCGATCAGAATGTCCTGGACGCCGCGATTTTTCAGCTCAGTTAACACCGCTAACCAAAATTTAGCCCCTTCGTTTTCGGCTATCCACATGCCCAGCAGTTCTTTATGACCTTCCGTATTAATCGCTAGCGCGAGAAAAACAGACTGATTGGTAATATGGCCATCATGACGCACTTTGACAACGATACAGTCAAGATAAACAATAGGATAGAGTGATTCTAAGGGCCGATTTTGCCACGCTTGAACTTGCTCTTTAACGGCATCGGTGACTGTTGAGATTAACGTCGGGAAGACATCAGCATCATACATCTCTTTGAAGGTCGCGACGATTTCTCGCGTTGTCATGCCTTTCGCATAGAGGGATAAAATTTGGCTATCCATCTGAGTGATACGTGTTTGATTTTTCTTGATGAGCTGCGGTTCGAAGGTCCCTTCCCGATCCCGTGGCGTACTCAGCTCAAATTCCCCCTCATCGGTCAATAGCGTTTTAGATGAATAGCCATTGCGGGTGTTGGAGCCGGATTTAGCCGTATTTTTCTCATGCCCAAGATGCTCGGTGAGTTCAGCATTGAGTGCGGTTTCAACGGTCAATTTCGTCAGCATTCTCGTGAACTGATTGAGATCAGCTTCAGTTTTGATACCTTTTGCGAATTCAGCCGCGAGGGCTTTAAGTTTTTTCTCGTCCATAATAGGCCTACTTTGTTGTTAGATTTAACATATCAAAAGTAGGCAAATACACAATTTAAATTACAATCTCTCAAATGCTCCCGGGAGGATACCGACAGGACTTTTCTTCTACTGGCTTCCTTAAACCTCCGTAATCTACCTGTAACTATTGTTTCTTTTGCTGACTCTTAACAATTTGGCCTAGCATCTGTAGAACTGCTCTATTTTCTTCCTCTGTTTTCTTAGATTGTTTTACTGATTCTTTAACTTCATTGTTAATCTTATCTCCTCTTTTAAGAATTTTATTTATCCTATCAACCAATAAGAGAACTGCCACGTTATCAGACGATAATCTATTAATCACCCCTAGGTAGTCGTCATGAACTGCTTGACTTGCTTTGAAGAGATCATTGATTGAACCAGATATTTTATAGGCAATGAGCAAATCAGAATTATCATGCAATAAAGCTTTCTCTTTATGAGCAATCTCCTCTACATAATTCTTATAGTTTGTAAATTCATTTAAACCATAAAAAAATGCTGCCACAACTATAGTAACGATAATCGTTATGACACCAATTATAACAGTTTCTGATACTGATAAAGCGTCGTTTTCTTCTGCGAGTCTTTTGGAACCAAGCGTCTGATGATCTATAATATCTGTGATGGAAAAAATGTTTTCATTTAAAGACTTCGGATCATCTAAAATTTTACTTAATAAACTCAAGCCGGCATTGTTTCTTTTAATAACTAGGGATGCAATTTCATTTATTTTATCTCTATGCTTTGCATTTGATTTCGCCTTAATTTCTTGATAAATTTTTGATATATCTCCCGCATATCCTTCTAGGGCTTTATTTAAATCTTGTGATTTACTAGCTATTCTAGCCCCATCCTTCATATAATTATCTAAGACTTGATTTTTATACTTGAGACTAGTAGTTAGGCTTGATAAGCTCGCTTCCAAGTCTTTTTTATTTACTTCAGATTCATTTATAATTTTCTCCATTAATATTATGTCTTTATTTATAGCATCTGAAATCTCTAATATAGAACTGGATAAATTAGACAGTTGTTTATCTAATTCAAAAGCTTTTGGCTCAACAATAGGTGGTATATCTTTGCTAATCGAAACTAATTTTAAAATATTATTATCACTACTATTAGAACTAATTTCAAAGTTTTTTTTGTCTAAGAATATTCGACTTGCTTTGAATTTCCGAAGTTCACCAAGATATTTAACAACACCATCAACATTCATAGATATTATCCTTTTTCTGATTTGAAATTATTTATCAATTTCATATTGCAAATTTAAAAGTTATGACATGAATGAGAGTATGTCAATCAATAAAAATTAATTATCATGTGATAAAGACATAATGAGAATAATAATGTCACTTAAGACCATCAGTCGATATGAAAATTAATAAACTCTCTACCATAACTATACTCTTTTTCTTATCATTAATTCACTAATGTTAAATAAGGTTAAGGAAAATATCTTCACTATCTATAATGCAAATTGAAGATAGGCTTGCTAAATTAACTATATTTATTTTAATAATTTTAGACGATAATAACATTAATTGAAAGAAGGAGATTCTTATATGTCTACCACTTTTATTAGAATTATTAATGAAACTAGTAAAAAAATTCATATCGTAGAAGGTGAATATGGCAGATATTATGCTATAGATAGGAAAACCACGCTTGCTGTTAGCATACCTGCTCCGTGGATTGGAAATCAAAACGAAGGAAATAAGGCTATTGCTATAAGCGCAGAAGATGAAGAAGATATTTTGCTTTTTCTTGATTATTATTCAAATAATGATCAAATTAAATTTAATCGGGGCGATACTTTTGACTATAAAAATGCGAAAAATGTGGCAGGAAGGTCATCAGGGGGAGGGAGTAAAGTTTTATTGTTCGAGGAGAAGGAAGACACTTCAAGTACAATACCAAAATTTAAAATTAGTTTTAGGATCTTGTAATGGTATAAGTATTATTGAAGGCTGTAATTTAAATTGTGTATTAACGTTATAAAAGAAAATTTAGGTAATGCCGTTAAACCCAAACGGCATTAAATTAATACACATTAAAATATAGTAATTTTAATAACCTGCTGATTGTTTAACAAAATAACATATAGTTATCGATAATAATGCTTGATCGTCTAAACCGAACAATATCTCGTGGATTGTTCTATCAAACCAATTGGAGGTAGACCCAACAGTCGTGTCACCAACCGCCATTTAGAGAGCATAAAATCTATGGTCACCTAGGTTGTGTCCCTCAATTAAATAATCGTTTTAAGAACTCAACAACCACCGACTAAAGTCGGTGGGTTAGTGATTAACGGACTGAAAGTCCGGATACGCATCGGCTGAACGATGCGTCAATTGTCCATCCTGAAGTTATCATCCGGGTTTGGTTCAAAATGAT
>NZ_PUJV01000041.1:0-21965 GCF_011189495.1 Photorhabdus stackebrandtii | reverse complement strand
GGTTGTTGAATACCTATGGCCCGACTGAAAATACCGTGATTGCCACCTGTAAGGCGATCTTATCGCCGGAGGACGCTGGTTCTATCGGCAGGCCGGTCAAAAATACTGGCATCTACCTGTTGGACAGTAATGGCCAACCGGTGCCATTAGGCAGTACCGGTGAAATCTATATTGGCGGCGTTGGGGTGGCACGGGGTTATCTTAACCAGCCAGAATTGAGCGCAGAGCGTTTCCTTACTGATCCGTTCAGTGACAACCCGGATGCGCGCATGTACCGAAGTGGGGATCTGGCCCGTTACCTGCCGGATGGTAATCTGGAATTCCTGGGCCGCAATGACCATCAGGTGAAAATTCGTGGTTTCCGGATTGAACCGGGGGAAATTGAGGCCCGGCTGACGGAATATCCGGCGGTGCAAGAGGCGGTGGTGCTGGCGTTGGGTGAGGGACAGGATAAGCGTCTGGTTGCCTATATGGTAGCGGAAGTAGATGACGGGTTGGTTAACCGTCTGCGTGAACATTTGAGCGCGTTGTTGCCTGATTATATGGTCCCGGCGGCGTTTGTTCCGTTGGATGCTCTCCCGTTGACGCCGAATGGCAAGCTGGATCGCCGGGCACTGCCGGCACCGGGAGAGGCGGCTTTTGCCCGTCAGGTTTATGAAGCACCGCAGGGCGAAATGGAAACCGCATTGGCAGAAATTTGGCATGAATTGCTGGGGGTTGAACAGATTAGTCGGCATGATAATTTCTTTGCGCTCGGTGGTCATTCATTGTTGGCGGTGCGAGTGATGAACCGTGTCGCGGCTTTTGGTGTTGAATTGCCGTTGAGCACGTTGTTTAAAGCACCTTCTTTAATTGCTTTTGCTGAGGCAATGGGTTCCCGATTTGATGAACAGCGCGGTACATTACCTGCCATTCTGCCGGTATCCCGTGAGGGGGAATTGCCGCTGTCATTCGCTCAGCAGCGTTTGTGGTTCCTGGCGCAGCTTGATGGCGTCAGTGATACCTATCATATTCCGGTGGCTTTACGCTTGTGTGGTCAAGTTGATATCGCTGCCTGGCAGCGGGCGCTGAATACCTTATTTGCCCGTCATGAAGCGTTACGTTCTGTCTTCGTTTCCGTTGACGGTCAGCCTCAGGTCCGATTATTAGCGCCGGACAGCGGATTGCCTTTGTCTCAACACGATCTGCGCGGGATCCCGGATGTCGAAACGGTACTTGAACGTTTAAGGGCAGAGGAAGCTTATACGCCATTTGATCTCATGAGTGGTCCACTCATCCGTGCTTCTCTTATCCGGTTTGCGGATGACGAATATCAGCTTTTGCTTACCCAGCATCACATTGTTTCCGATGGCTGGTCTATCAATGTGTTGATACATGAATTAAGCACCCTCTATACGGCCTTTCTGACAGAACAAGCGGATCCATTGCCACCGCTGGCGATTCAATACCCTGATTATGCCGCTTGGCAGCGTCAGTGGTTGACGGCCGAACGTACCCAAATTCAATCCGACTATTGGCATGAGATGTTGGCTGACGCGCCGGTTCTGCTGGATTTACCTACTGACCGGCCACGTCCGCTTGAGCAGGTGTTTGTGGGGAATACGTTGCCGGTCAATTTGGATGCCGAGTTAACGAAAGCCCTTAAACACCTGAGTGAACAGCAGGGTGTCACATTATTCATGACGATTTTGTCAGCCTGGGCGGCGGTTCTATCGCGTCTGTCAGGTCAGGAAGATGTGGTTATTGGCACACCGAGTGCGGGCCGCAGTCGCCAGGAAGTAGAGCTGCTGATTGGATTCTTTGTGAATACGCTGGCGCTGCGCATTGACTTATCGGGTGAGCCGAATGTGGCTGAATTGCTGGCACGGGCGCGGCAAGTCGCATTGATGGCACAGGAGCATCAGGATTTACCGTTTGAACAGGTGGTGGAAATCGTGCAACCGCCGCGCCGATTGGCGCATTCCCCGTTGTTCCAGGTGATGTTTGACTGGGAGAACAATGAAAGTACCGAGTGGCGATTGCCGGGGCTGGCCGTGTCACCAGTCGATCAAGCCTTTGATGTCGTTAAGTTTGATCTGGAATTGAGCTTATCAGAAGAGGAGGGCAGGATTGTCGGTCATCTCGATTATGCAACTGCCTTGTTTGATCAACCGACAATCGAACGACACATCGGATATTTGCATACAGTGCTGCAAGCGATGGTTGCCAACGTTCAGCAGCGGGTTGGGGAAATTGATATTTTGGCGCCGGCAGAACGCAAGTTGTTGCTGGCAATCGGGAACGCGACAGAAACCGCGTATCCTGAGCCGTTGTGTATTCATCAGTTATTTGAACAACAGGTGAAGAAAAACCCGGGTGCGACAGCGCTGGAGTATCAAGAGCAGGCTCTCAGCTATGCCGAACTGAATGCCCTGGCTAACCGACTGGCGCATCAACTGATTACACTGGGCATTGCACCGGACCAACGGGTGGCGATTTGCGTGGCGCGTTCCCCGGCAATGGTGGTGGGATTGCTGGCGGTGTTGAAAGCGGGTGGGGCCTATGTACCACTGGATACCGCCTATCCGGGGGAACGTTTAGCCCATATCCTGAATGATGCGGCACCGGTGGTGGTACTGGCGGATAAAACTGGCCGGGCAGCATTAGGCGAGCTGGCACTGGCCGGGCTGACAGTACTGGACCCGAATATTCAGCCTGATCAGCCGGACAGTAATCCGCAGGTACTTGCGTTGACGCCACAGCATCTGGCCTATGTGATTTACACCTCCGGCTCAACCGGGCAGCCGAAAGGCGTCATGGTAGAACACCAGGCGATTTATCAGCGTTATCTGGGTTTTAATGAGACTTACGCTGTCACGCCACAAGACCGGGTATTGCAATTTGCCTCTTTTTCTTTTGATGTGTCGGTAGAAGATTTCTTCTCGTCATTATGCAACGGCGCCACGCTGGTAATACGTGATGATGGTTGGTTGGCTTCTGTGAAGGAATTCATCACGCTAACCCGGCAAAGCGGTATCACGGTGGTGTCATTGCCGACTTTATTCTGGTCTGAACTGGCGGCCAGAGATCATGGGTTACCGCTGCCGGATTGCCTCAGGTTGATCATCATTGGGGGTGAGTCGGTCAAAAAGAACGCTATTCAAGATTGGTTTACCCATGAAACCCATCGTCCCCGCTTATTAAATGGTTATGGTCCGACTGAAAACACCGTGACGGTGACTTACAAGGATGTACTATCGCCGGAAGATGACCGCTCTATCGGCCGGCCGGCTAAAAATGTCTGCATCTACCTGCTGGATCAATATGGTCAACCGGTACCATTAGGCTGTGCCGGTGAAATGTATATTGGTGGTGTGGGTGTGGCACGTGGTTATCTGAATCGTCCTGAGTTGACTGCTGAACGTTTCCTGGCTGATCCGTTTAGCTATATACCGGATGCACGGATGTATCGTTCCGGGGATTTGGCCCGCTACCTGCCGGACGGTGACTTGGAATTCTTGGGCCGTAATGACCATCAGGTGAAAATCCGCGGTTTCCGCATTGAGCCGGGGGAAATTGAGGCCCGGCTGACGGCGTATCCGGCGGTGCAAGAGGCGGTGGTGCTGGCGTTGGGCGAGGGGCAGGATAAACGTCTGGTGGCCTATGTGGTGGCGGAAACGGATGATGGGTTGGTTAATAGTCTGCGTAGCTACCTGGGTGCTATTTTACCTGACTACATGGTACCGTCGGCCTTTGTACGTTTGGATGCTTTTCCATCGACGCCGAATGGCAAACTGGATCGCCGGGCGCTGCCGGCGCCGGGAGAGGAAGCCTTTGCCCGTCAGGTTTATGAAGTGCCGCAAGGGGAGATCGAAACAGCACTGGCGGCGATTTGGCGTGAACTACTGGGGATTGAGCAGATTAGCCGGCATGACAATTTCTTTGCGCTCGGTGGTCATTCATTGTTGGCGGTGCGAGTGATAAACCGTGTCGCGGCTTTCGGTGTCGAATTGCCGCTAACCACGTTGTTTAAGTTCCCTTCTTTGGTTGGTTTTGCTGAGAAGATCCGTACCCGGTTTGATAAACAAGACCGGGGATTGCCTGCCATCCTGCCGATATCCCGTGAGGGGGAATTGCCGCTGTCATTCGCGCAACAGCGTTTGTGGTTCCTGGCGCAGCTTGATGGCGTCAGTGATATCTATCATATCCCGGTCGCCCTGCGTTTGCGTGGGCAGTTTGATATCGCCGCCTGGCAGCAGGCGCTGAATGCCTTATTTGCCCGTCATGAAGCGTTACGTTCCGTATTTATTGTTGTTGATGGTCAGCCTCAGGTACGACTACTGGCGCCGGACAGTGGATTAACTTTGTCTCAACGCGATCTGCGTGGTATCCCGGATGTTGAAACGGTACTTGAACGTTTAAGCACAGAGGAAGCTTATACGCCATTTGATCTCATGAGAGGCCCACTTATCCGAACTTCTCTTATCCGGCTCGCGGATGACGAATATCAGTTTTTGCTCACCCAGCATCACATTGTTTCCGATGGCTGGTCTGTCAATGTGCTGATACGTGAACTCAGTACCTTCTATACGGCGTTTCTGGCGAAACAAGCGGATCCATTACCACCGTTGGCGATTCAATATCCTGATTATGCTGCCTGGCAGCGTCAGTGGTTGTCTGCTGAACAGACCCAAACTCAATCCGACTATTGGCGCACCATGCTGGCGGACGCACCGGTTCTGCTGGATTTACCTACTGACCGGCCACGACCACCTGAGCAGTCGTTTGTGGGAAGTACCTTGCCGGTCAATTTGGATGCGGAGTTAACGAAATCCCTTAAGCGCCTGAGTGAACAGCAGGGTGTCACGTTATTTATGGTGATTTTGTCAGCCTGGGCGGCGGTTCTGTCGCGCCTGTCAGGTCAGGATAATGTGGTTATTGGCACACCGAGTGCTGGCCGCAGTCGTCAGGAAGTGGAACCGCTGATCGGTTTCTTTGTGAATACGCTGGCGTTGCGCATTGATTTATCGGGTGAGCCAAATGTGGCTGAGTTGCTGGCACGGGCGCGGCAAGTTGCACTGATGGCGCAGGAGCATCAGGATTTACCGTTTGAACAGGTGGTAGAAATCGTGCAACCGCCACGCCGGCTGGCGCATACCCCGTTATTCCAGGTGATGTTTGCCTGGCATAACAATGAGCATGCCGAGTGGGAATTGCCGGGGCTGACAATGTCACCGGTCGATCAAGATTTTGATATCGTTAAGTTTGATCTGGAATTAATCTTGTCCGAAGTAGAGGGCCGGATTGTCGGTTACCTCGATTATGCAGCCGCCCTGTTTGACCAACCGACAATCGAGCGACATGTGGGATATTTGCACTCGGTGCTGCAAGCGATGGCTGCTAACGTTCAGCAGAGGGTTGGGGAAATTGATATTTTGGCGCCGGCAGAACGTAAATTGTTGCTGGCAATCGGGAACGCGACAGAAACCGCGTATCCTGAGCCGTTGTGTATTCATCAGTTATTTGAACAACAGGTGAAGAAAAACCCGGGTGCGACAGCGCTGGTGTATCAAGAGCAGACTTTCAGTTATGCGGAACTGAATACCCGTGCTAACCGTCTGGCCCATCAACTGATAGCGCTGGGGGTAGCACCGGACCAACGGGTGGCAATTTGCGTGTCTCGTTCCCCGGCAATGGTGGTAGGGTTGCTGGCGGTATTGAAAGCGGGTGGGGCCTATGTACCACTGGATACCGCCTATCCGGGGGAACGTTTAGTCCATATCCTGAATGATGCGGCACCGGTGGCGGTACTGGCGGATGAAACCGGACGGGCAGCATTAGGCGAGCAAGTACTGGCAGAATTGATAGTACTGGACCCGAATATTCAGCCTGACCAACCGGACAGTAATCCTCTGGTGCTGGCGTTGATGCCACAGCATCTGGCCTATGTGATTTACACCTCTGGTTCAACCGGGCAGCCAAAAGGGGTGACGATAGAACATCAGGCGATTTATCAGCGCAGTTTAGGTTTTAATGAAACTTATGCGGTGACGGCGCAAGACCGGGTGCTGCAATTCTCCTCTTTTGCTTTTGATGCGTCGATCGAAGAATTTTTCTCGTCATTATCTAATGGCGCGACGTTGGTGATGCGTGATGATAGCTGGCTGGCTTCGGTACAAGAATTTATTGCCTTAATCCGGCAACATCGTATTACGGTGATGTCTCTGCCGACGCTGTTTTGGTCTGAACTGGCGGCATTACCGCTACCGGAGTGCCTCAGGTTAATCATTATTGGGGGGGAGGCGGTACAGAAGAACGCGGTTCAGGCGTGGTTTGCCCAGAAAGCCTATCGTCCACAGCTGTTAAATACCTATGGCCCGACTGAAAATACCGTGATTGCCACCTATAAGGCAATATTATCGCCGGAAGATACGCGTTCTATCGGTCGGCCAGTGAAAAATACCTGCATTTACCTGCTGGACCCCTATGGTCAACCGGTACCATTGGGCTGCACCGGCGAAATGTATATTGGTGGCGTCGGAGTGGCACGCGGTTATCTTAACCGGCCAGAACTGAACGCCGGGCATTTTATGCCGGATCCCTTGAGTTTGGCATCCGGTGCCCGGATGTATCGTTCCGGGGATTTGGCCCGCTATCTGCCGGATGGCAATCTGGAATTCCTGGGCCGTAATGATCATCAGGTGAAAATCCGCGGCTTCCGCATTGAACCGGGGGAAATTGAAACCCGGCTGGTGGAGCACCCTGCGGTGAGTGAAGCTGTTGTGCTGGCTTTGGGTGAGGGACAGGATAAGCGTTTGGTAGCTTATGTGGTCGCGGAAACGGATGACGAACTGGCTAATAGCCTGCGTAGCCACCTGAGCGCCATGTTGCCTGATTATATGGTCCCGGCGGCTTTTGTTCCGCTGGATGCTTTCCCGCTGACACCAAATGGCAAACTGGATCGCCGGGCGCTGCCGGCACCGGGAAACGACGCTTTTGCCCGTCAGGTCTACGAAGCGCCACAAGGCGAGATAGAAACTGCGCTGGCGGTGATTTGGGGCCAGTTGTTGGAGGTTGAACGGGTTAGCCGGCATGACAATTTCTTTGCCCTGGGCGGCCATTCATTGCTGGTTGTCCGGATGATTGAAGCTCTGCGGCGTATTGGTCTGGGCGTCTCGGTGCAAACGCTGTTCCGACATCAGACACTCCATGCTTTGGCTCAGTCTCTGGCGCAACATTATGAAATCCAGATACCTGAAAACCGTATTACACCGGATACTACGGTGTTGACACCGGATCTGTTGCCGCTGATTAACCTGACCCAGCCGGACATTGATCTTATCGTCGGGCAAGTGCCGGGTGGGGTCGCTAATATTCAGGATATCTATGCGTTGTCGCCGTTGCAGGAAGGGATTTTGTTCCACCATCTGCTGGCAGATGAAAGTGATCCGTACCTGTTGACCGGTCAAATGACCTTTGCTAACCGAGTTCTATTAGACAGTTATTTGACGGCGGTTCAACAGGTGGTTAACCGGCACGATATCCTGCGGACTGCGTTTATCTGGCGAGGATTATCCGTACCGGCGCAGGTGGTTTTGCGTCAGGCGACCTTATCGGTTACTGAACTGAAGTTAACGTCTGCTGATGGGCCGATCAGTGATCAGTTAACTCAGCGTTTTGATCTGCGTCAGCATCGTATGGATCTTGGGCAGGCGCCGCTGCTGCGTTTTATGATGGTACAGGAAGAAGGAGGACGCTGGATCCTGCTGGAACATCAGCATCATCTGATTGGTGACCACTCGACGATGGAAGTCATGGATCGTGAAGTGCAGGTGTATCTTGCGGGTCAGGAAGCGCGTTTGCCTGCGCCGGTTCCTTTCCGCAATTTGGTGGCGCAGGCCCGGCTCGGTGTCAGTCAGGAAGAACATACCCGTTTCTTCACTGGGATGTTAGCTGAGATAGATGAACCGACACTACCGTTCGGGCTGATGGAGGTGCATCGTGATGGTTCACAGGTGACGGAATCATATCGGATGTTAATGACTTCACTGAATGACCGTTTACGTCGTCAGGCCCGGCGTTTGGGCGTCAGTTTGGCGGCGCTGTGTCATCTGGCCTGGGCACAGGTATTGTCGCGTACCAGCGGTCAGGAGAAAGTGGTGTTTGGCACCGTGCTGTTTGGACGGATGCAGGCAGGGGACGGTGTTGACAGTGGTATGGGATTATTTATCAATACCTTGCCGCTGCGGTTGGATATGGATGATACGCCGGTACGGGACAGCGTACAGTCCGCCCATACCCGGCTTGCCGGATTATTAGCGCATGAGCATGCTTCATTGGCGCTGGTCCAGCGTTGCAGTGGTGTGCAGGGAGAGATCCCACTCTTTAGTAGCCTGTTGAATTATCGGCATAATGCCCTGTCGGCGACGTCGGATGAACTCGTTGGCGGCATTGAATTTCTGGATGGACAGGAGCGGACAAACTATCCGTTAGTGTTGTCGGTAGAGGATTTTGGTGACGCACTGGGGCTGACGGCTCAGGTGGTACAGCCGCTTGATCCGGAACGAGTATGTGGTTATATGCAACAAGCGCTGGAAAGTATGGTGGAGGCACTTGAACAGGCTCCGGAAACGCCGGTACGGCAGTTGGAAATTCTGCCGGAAGCGGAGCGTACACTGTTGCTGAAAACCTGGAATGCGACTGAAACTGTGTATCCTGACCAGCTGTGCATTCATCAATTATTTGAACAACAGGTGGAGAGAACGCCAAGGGCGCCAGCGTTGATCGCGGGAGATAAGATTCTTAGCTATGTAGAATTGAATGCCTGTGCTAACCAACTGGCCCACCAACTGATTAAGCAGGGAATTAACCGGGATGAGCACGTGGCGGTTCTGTTAGAACGTTCTATTGAACTGGTAGTGGCACAGTTGGCTATTCTAAAGGTTGGGGCCGTTTATGTTCCTGTCGATCCCCGAGTGCCGGACGAGCGGAAAGTCTGGTTGATGAACGATTGCTCCGCTAAGTTGTTGATCACCGATGCGCAATCTGATATTCCGCTTGGCCTTTCTGTTCCTCTGTTTCGCCTCTCCAGTGAGACCGATACCATTAAGACGGAAGATAGCTTCAATCCTGATTTACCGTGTTCCAGTGCCGGATCAGCGTATGTTATGTATACCTCCGGCTCGACCGGCATGCCCAAAGGCGTGGTTGTGCCTCATCGTGCGGTAGTCCGGCTGGTCATCAATAATGATTATGCTGAAATTGGGCCGGATGATCGGGTTGCTTTTACGGCTAATCCGGCTTTCGATGCCAGCACGTTTGAAGTTTGGGCGCCGTTGCTCAACGGCGGTGCGCTGGTGGTTATCGACCACGTCACGTTGCTGACGCCACACAAGTTAGTGCGGGCTTTACAGGTGCATCGCGTCACGGTTCTGTGGCTGACTATCGGGTTGTTTAACCGGTTGGCGGCAAAGTTGTCCCCGGTTCTTCCGCAGATAAAGATCCTGATTTTCGGCGGAGATATCCCCGATCTGCATGTGATCGCTCAGGTTTTGGATAATCATCCGCCACAACAATTATTGCAAGCTTACGGTCCGAGTGAGGGAACCACCTTTACCACGATATATCCTATCGCGGCGTTACCGAGGGGAGCGACGAGGATCCCGATTGGTCGGCCAATAGCCAACACGCAAGTTTATCTGCTGGATGCTTATGGTCAACCGGTGCCGTTGGGTATGACCGGTGAGATTTATGTGGGCGGAGATGGGGTTGCCTGTGGTTATCTCAATCGCCCTGAATTGACTGCGGAACGTTTCCTGGTTGATCCGTTTAGTAAACAATCGGATGCGCGCATGTATCGGACCGGGGATTTGGCCCGTTACCTGCCGGACGGTAATCTGGAATTTTTGGGCCGTAATGATCAACAGGTCAAAATTCGGGGTTTCCGAATTGAACCGGGTGAAATTGAGGCCCGGCTGGTGGAATATCCTGCGGTGCAAGAGGCGGTGGTGCTGGCGTTGGGAGAGGGGCCGGATAAGCGTCTGGTGGCTTATGTGGTGGTGGAAACGAATGACGGGTTGATTAACTGCCTGCGTGAACATCTGAGCGCGTTGTTGCCTGACTATATGGTACCGGCAGCCTTTGTGTGCTTGGATGCTTTTCCGTTGACGCCTAATGGCAAACTGGATCGCCGGGCGCTACCTGCACCGGGAGAGGAGGCTTTTGCCCGTCAAATTTACGAAGCGCCACAAGGCGAGATAGAAACTGCCCTGGCGTCTATTTGGCGTGAATTGTTGGGGATTGAGCAGATAAGCCGGCATGACAATTTCTTTGCTCTGGGTGGTCATTCGTTGTTGGTTGTCCGGATGATTGAATCCCTGCGGCGCATTGGTCTGGGTGTATCAGTACAAACACTATTCCGACATCAGACACTGCGTGTTCTGGCTCAGTCTGTGGCTCAACAGCGTGAAATCCCAATACCTGAAAACCGCATTACAGCGGATATGACGGAGCTGACACCGGATCTGCTGCCGTTGATTGACCTGACCCAGCCTGAAATTGATCTGATCGTTGGGCAGGTGCCGGGCGGGATGGTCAATATTCAGGATATCTATGGGTTGTCGCCGTTGCAGGAGGGGATTTTGTTCCACCATCTGCTGGCAGACGAAGGTGATCCCTATCTGTTGACCAGCCAGATGGCCTTTGCTGACCGCGCTCTACTGGACAGTTATTTGGCAGCAGTTCAACAGGTGGTTGATCGGCACGATATCTTGCGTACGGCTTTTATCTGGCAAGGATTATCTGTACCGGCACAGGTAGTTTGGCGTCAGGCGACCTTGTCGGTGACTGAACTGACACTGGATCTGGCTGACGGCGCGATCAGTGACCAGTTAACCCGGCGTTTTGACCCGTGTCATCATCGTATAGATCTGGATCAGGCACCGCTGCTGCGCTTTATAATTGCACAGGAAGAAGGGGGACGTTGGATCTTACTGGAACAGCAGCATCACCTGATTGGTGACCACACCACACTGGAAGTGCTGAACAATGAAGTACAGGCGTATCTTACCGGTCAGGAGGACAGTTTGCCTGCCCCGGTTCCTTTCCGCAATCTGGTGGCTCAGGCCCGGCTTGGTATCAGTCAGGCAGAGCACACTCGTTTCTTTACCGAGATGTTAGCTGAGGTAGATGAACCAACACTGCCATTTGGACTGACGGAGGTGCATCGTGATGGTTCACTGGTGACGGAATCGCATCGGATGCTGACGACCGAACTGAATGACCGTTTGCGCAGTCAGGCCAGACATTTGGGCGTGAGTTTGGCCGCCTTGTGCCATCTGGCCTGGGCGCAGGTATTGTCGCGTACCAGCGGTCAGGAGAAAGTGGTGTTTGGCACCGTGCTGTTTGGACGGATGCAGGCTGGCGAAGGTGCTGACAATGGTATGGGGCTGTTTATTAATACCTTACCGTTGCGGTTGGATATGGATCAAATCCCGGTACAGGACAGCGTACAGGCCGCCCATGCCCGGTTGGCGGGATTGCTGGCGCATGAACATGCTTCACTGGTGCTGGCTCAACGTTGCAGTGGGGTAGCCAGTGGCACACCATTGTTCAATGCGTTGCTGAACTACCGGCATAATGCGCCGCTGACCACCTCAGATGACATCATCAGCGGTATTGAATTCCTTGACGCGCAGGAGCGAACCAACTATCCGTTTTCCCTGTCAGTGGAAGATTTTGGCAACGCACTGGGGCTGACGGCTCAGGTGGTACAACCGTTTAATCCTGAAAGGCTATGTGGGTACATGCAGCAGGCGCTGGAAAGCCTGATCGAAGCGCTTGAACAGGCTCCGGAAACGCCGGTCCGGCAGCTGGAAATTTTGCCGGAAGCGGAACGTACGTTGTTGCTGAAAACCTGGAATGCCACGGAAACCGCGTATCCGGACCAATGGTGTATTCATCAGCTGTTTGAACAACAGGTGGAGAAAACCCCTGATGCGACAGCATTAGTGTATGAAGGGCAGACGCTCAGTTATACCGAATTGAACATCCGTACTAACCGGTTGGCTCATCAGTTGATTGCACTGGGTGTAGCACCGGACCAGCCGGTGGCGATTTGCGTGTCACGTTCACAGGCCATGGTGGTGGGATTGTTGGCGGTGCTGAAAGCGGGTGGCGCCTATGTGCCGTTAGACCCGGCTTATCCGGGTGAACGTCTGGTGCATATCCTGAATGATGTTGCGCCGTCAGTGATACTGGCTGATGAGGCCGGATGTGCAGTACTGGGCAGGGAAGCGCTGGCCGGACTGACGGTATTGGACCCTAATCTTTTGCCTGATCAGGCAGACCGTAATCCACAGATACCTGCGCTGACTTCGCGTCATTTGGCCTATGTGATTTACACTTCCG
This sequence comes from Photorhabdus stackebrandtii, assembly GCF_011189495.1. Taxonomy (NCBI): domain Bacteria; kingdom Pseudomonadati; phylum Pseudomonadota; class Gammaproteobacteria; order Enterobacterales; family Morganellaceae; genus Photorhabdus; species Photorhabdus stackebrandtii. The sequence continues at coordinate 9,578 of NZ_PUJV01000041.1, read as the reverse complement.
GCTCTACTGGCACACCGAAGGGGGTCATGGTTGAGCATGGCTCTCTGTTAAATTTACATGGAACGCTGACGGAGCGTGCATTTGCGTCTTCACCGGCACCTTACCGGGTTAGCCTGAATGCCAGTATTTCCTTTGATGCGGCATTGCAGAACTTACTGGGTTTGTTGAATGGCTATACGCTGGTGATTGTTCCACAAGATGTGCGGGCTGATAGTGCGGCTTTATTGCAATTTTTAGCCAGGACAAATCTTGATGTACTGGATTGTACGCCAATGCAATTAGAGATGTTGCTGGCAGCGGGTTTGCATCAGCATCAAAAAGCGTTGACGCTGTTGATTGGTGGTGAACCCATATCAGTACAAACCTGGCAGACGGTAGCCGGTATACCGCAACTGACAGCTTATAACGTATACGGCCCAACCGAATGTACCGTGGATGCGACGCTGGCCTGCATAGAGCCGGCGCATCCTTCTCCGACGATTGGTCGCCCGCTTGCCAATACCCGGCTTTATTTACTGGATAAGTTTGGTTGTCCTGTGCCGTTGGGCGTGGTGGGGGAATTGTATATTGCTGGTGCGGGTGTCGCGCGGGGTTATCTGAACCGGCCAGAATTAACCGCTGAACGTTTCCTGGTCGATCCGTTTAACGATAAACCGGGTGCACGGATGTATAAAACGGGAGATTTAGCCCGTTACCTGCCGGACGGTAATCTGGAATTCTTGGGCCGTAATGACCATCAGGTGAAGATCCGCGGTTTTCGCATTGAACTGGGTGAAATTGAAACCCGGTTATTGGAACACCCTGCGGTGAGTGAATCCGTTGTGCTGGCTTTGGGAGAAGGGCAAGATAAGCGTCTGGTTGCCTATGTAGTGGCGCAAGCGGATGACGGGTTGGTTAACCGTCTGCGTGAACATCTGAGCGCGTCGTTGCCTGAGTACATGGTACCGTCTGCTTTTGTGCGCTTGGATGCCTTTCCGTTAACGCCGAATAGTAAATTGGATCGCCGGGAGTTGCCGGCACCGGGCGAGGACGCTTTTGCCCGTCAGATTTATCAAGCGCCTCAAGGCGAGATGGAAACTGCCCTGGCGTCTATTTGGCGTGAATTGCTGGGGGTTGAACAGATTAGCCGGTATGACAATTTCTTTGCGCTGGGCGGCCATTCGTTGTTGGTTGTCCGGATGATTGAATATCTGCGGCGTATTGGTCTGGGTGTTTCGGTGCAAACGCTATTCCAGCATCAGACACTCCATGTTTTGGCTCAGTCTCTGGCGCAACATCGTGAAGTCCAGGTACCTGAAAACCGCATTACACCGGATACTACGGTGTTGACGCCGGATATGTTGCCGCTGATTAACCTAACCCAGCCTGAAATTGATTTAATCGTCGGGCAAGTGCCGGGCGGGATGGAAAATATTCAGGATATTTATGCGTTGTCGCCGTTGCAGGAGGGGATTTTGTTCCACCATCTGCTGGCAGATGAAGGTGATCCGTACCTGTTGACTGATCAGATGACCTTTGCTGATCGCTCTTTGCTGGATAATTATCTGGCGGCGGTTCAACAGGTGGTTGACCGGCACGATATCTTACGGACCGCGTTTATCTGGCAAGGATTATCTGCACCGGCGCAGGTGGTTTTGCGTCAGGCGCCTTTGTTAGTCACTAAACTGAGGTTAACCCCCTCTGACGGGCCGATCAGTGATCAACTGGCCCGGCGTTTTGACCCACGTCATCATCGTATGGATTTGGGGCAGGCACCGCTGTTGCGCTTTATGATGGCACAGGAAACAGGGGGGCGTTGGCTCTTGCTGGAACAGCAGCATCATCTGATTGGTGACCATTCGACGATGGAAGTGATGGATCGGGAAGTGCAGGCGTATCTTGCCGGTCAGGAAGCGCGTTTACCTGCGCCGGTTCCTTTCCGCAATCTGGTGGCTCAGGCCCGGCTTGGTGTCAGTCAGGAAGAACACATCCGTTTCTTTACCAATATGTTAGCTAAGGTCGATGAACCGACACTGCCGTTCGGGCTGACGGAGGTGCATCGTGATGGTTCACAGGTGACGGAATCGCATCGGATGCTGACAACCGAACTGAATGACCGTTTGCGCGGTCAGGCCCGGCATTTGGGTGTGAGTTTAGCCGCCTTGTGCCATCTGGCCTGGGCGCAGGTACTATCGCGTACCTGCGATCAGGAAAAAGTGGTGTTCGGCACCGTGCTGTTTGGACGGATGCGGGCGGGGGACGGCGCTGACAGCGGCATGGGGCTGTTTATCAATACCTTGCCGTTACGGCTGGATATGGATGATACCCCAGTACGGGACAGTGTACTGACAGCCCATAGCCGGTTAGCGGGATTGCTGGATCATGAACATGCTTCACTGGCGCTGGCCCAGCGTTGCAGCGGTATACAGGGGGAGACTCCACTGTTTAACAGCTTGTTGAACTATCGGCATAATACTTTGCCGGAAACGTCGGACGAAATCATTAGTGATATTGAAGCCTTTGGCGGACAGGAGCGGACCAACTACCCACTGGCACTGTCGGTGGAGGATTTTGGTGAGGCTCTGGGGCTGACGGCTCAGGTGGTGCAGCCGTTTGATCCGGAAAGGATATGTGGATACATGCAGCAAGCGTTAGAAAGCCTGGCAGAAGCGCTTGAACAAGCCCCGGAGACCCCGGTGCGGACACTGAACATTTTACCGGAAGCAGAACGAAAACTGTTGCTGGAGACCTGGAATGCCACGGAAACCGCGTATCCTGAGCAGTTATGCTTTCATCAATTGTTTGAACAACAGGTGGAGAAAAACCCTGATGCGATAGCGTTAGTGTATGAAGAGCAGAGCCTCAGTTATACCGAATTGAACACCTGGGCTAACCGGCTGGCGCATCAGCTGATTGCACTGGGTGTCGTACCGGACCAACGGGTGGCAATTTGCGTGGCGCGTTCACCGGCAATGGTAGTGGGATTACTGGCAGTGTTGAAAGCGGGTGGGGCTTATGTGCCGTTGGACCCAACTTACCCGGGTGAACGTCTGGCGCATATCCTGAATGATGCCGCGCCGACTATTTTGCTGGCGGATAGTGTTGGGTGTGCGGTGTTGGGGGCGGAGGAATCGGCTGTGCTGACTGTGCTCGATCCGAATATCCTGCCTGATCAGCCGGATAGTAACCCGCAGGTCCCTGCATTGACTTCACAGCATTTGGCGTATGTGATTTACACTTCCGGTTCTACCGGTATGCCAAAAGGGGTGATGGTGGAGCATCGTGGTGTGAGTAATCTGGCGCTAGCACAAATTACCCGGCTTGACATGCGTGTAACCAGCCGGATGTTGCAGTTTGCTTCCTTTGGCTTTGATGCCAGTGTTTGGGAAATCATGATAGCGCTGAGTGGGGGAGCAAGCTTAATTATCCCTGCCGACGCGGTTCGTCAGGATCCATGCCGTCTTTGGCATTATCTGGAAGAGCAGGCGGTGACGCACGCCTGTTTGACGCCCGCGTTGCTGCGGGAGGGGATTGATTTGCCGGCGATAACGATAAGACCCACATTGGTGCTGGCGGGTGAAGCTCTGAGTACCGTGTTGCTTCAGGCACTGAGGGAGAAGGTAACGCTGTTCAATGCGTATGGACCGACGGAAACGACGGTCTGCGCTACGACCTGGCGCTGCCCGTCAGATTATATGGATGAATGGGTTCCGATTGGGCAGCCGATGGTTAACACGCGGGTTTATCTGCTGGACACCTATGGTCAGCCGGTACCGTTGGGGGCTGGGGGAGAACTGTATATCGGAGGAGCGGGTGTAGCACGAGGTTATCTCAATCGTCCTGAGCTGACTGCTGAACGCTTCCTGGCTGATCCCTTTAGCGATAAACCGGATGCGCGCATGTATCGAACCGGAGATTTGGCCCGTTACCTGCCAGACGGTAATCTGGAATTCCTGGGGCGTAACGATCAACAGGTGAAAATTCGTGGTTTCCGTATTGAACCTGATGAAATTAAGGTTCGGTTGGCGGAGCATCCAGCGGTGAGAGAATCTGTTGTGTTGACATTGGGTGAAGGGCAGGATAAACGTTTGATCGCTTATGTGGTGGCGCCAGCGGAGGAGGGACTGGCTAATCGCCTGCGCAGCCACCTGAGTGCTATTTTACCTGATTACATGGTGCCGGCGGCGTTTGTGCGTCTAGACGCCTTCCCGTTAACGCCGAACGGCAAGTTGGATCGCCAGGCGTTGCCTGTGCCTGGGCAGGAAGCTTTTGCCCGTCAGGTCTATGAGGCCCCGCAAGGCGAGATAGAAACTGCCCTGGCGGCAATTTGGCGTGAATTACTGGGGATTGAACAGATTAGCCGGCATGACAATTTCTTTGCCTTGGGCGGGCATTCGTTGCTGGTTGTCCGGATGATTGAATGCTTGCGGCGTATTGGTTTGGGTGTCTCGGTGCAAACGCTATTCCAGCATCAAACACTCTGTGTCTTGGCTCAGTCTGTGGCTCAACATCGTGAAATCCAGGTGCCTAAAAACCGGATTACACCGGATACGACGGTATTGGCACCAGAGCTATTGCCATTGATTGATCTGACCCAGGCTGACATCGATCTTATCGTTGAGCAAGTACCGGGAGGGATCGCTAATATTCAGGATATCTATGCGTTGTCACCGTTGCAGGAGGGGATTTTGTTCCACCATCTGCTGGCAAACGAAGGTGATCCGTACCTGTTGACTGGTCAAGTGGCCTTGGCTGACCGCGCTCTGCTGGATCGTTATCTGACGGCGATTCAACAAGTGGTTGACCGGCACGATATCCTGCGTACCGTGTTTATCTGGCAAGGATTATCCATGCCGGCGCAGGTGGTTTTGCGTCAGGTACTTTTATCAGTGACTGAGTTGACGCTGGACCCCGCTGACGGGGAGATCAGCGAGCAATTGGTTCAACGCTTTGATCCCCGTCATTATCGTCTCGATTTGAACCAGGCGCCATTGTTGCGCTTTATCGTGGCGCCGGAAACGGATGGTCGCTGGGTTGTATTGCAATTGCAGCATCACTTGATTGGTGACCATACGACGCTGGATGTGATGGATCGTGAGGTGCAGGCGTATCTTGACGGTCAGGAAGCGAATCTGCCTGCTCCAGTTCCTTTCCGCAATCTGGTGGCTCAGGCCCGGCTCGGTGTCAATCAGGAAGCGCATACTCGTTTCTTTACCAATATGTTAGCTGAAGTAGATGAACCAACACTCCCCTTTGGATTGACGGAGGTGCATCGTGATGGTACGCAGGTGACGGAATCTCACCGGATGCTGACGGCGGCGCTGAATGATCGTTTGCGTGGTCAGTCCCGGCGTTTGGGTGTAAGTTTGGCCGCTTTGTGCCATCTGGCCTGGGCACAGGTATTGTCGCGTACCAGCGGTCAGGAGAAAGTGGTGTTCGGCACCGTGCTATTTGGACGTATGCGGGCGGGGGACGGTGCAGACAGCGGTATGGGATTGTTTATCAATACCTTGCCGCTGCGGTTGGATATTAATGATACCCCGGTACGGGACAGCGTACAGGCTGCCCATACCCAACTCGCTGGATTATTAGAACATGAACATGCTTCATTAGCGTTGGTTCAGCGATGTAGTGGTGTGCAGGGGGAGACTCCACTCTTTAGCAGCTTGCTGAACTATCGACATAATGTATTGCCGACAGAGTCGGATGAACCCATCAGTGATATTGAATTTCTGGGCGGGCAGGAGCGGACTAACTATTCGTTTGTGCTGTCGGTGGAGGATTTTGGTGGCGCACTGGGACTGACAGCTCAGGTGGTGCAGCCGTTTGATCCGGAACGGATATGTGGTTATATGCAGCAGGCGTTGGAGAGTCTGGCAGAGGCACTTGAACAGGCCCCGGAGACGCCGGTTCGGGCACTAAACATTCTGCCTGAAACCGAGTGTACGTTGCTGTTAAAGAGCTGGAATGCGACGGAAACCGCGTATCCTGACCAGTTATGTATTCATCAGTTATTTGAACAGCAGGTGGAGAAAAACCCGGATGCCACAGCATTGGTGTATGAAAGCCAGACGCTCAGTTATGCAGAACTGAATGCCTGGGCTAACCGGTTAGCTTACCAACTGATTGCCTTGGGCGTGGAGCCGGATCAGCGGGTAGCGATTTGCGTGTCACGTTCACCGGCAATGGTGGTCGGGGTGTTGGCGGTATTGAAGGTGGGTGGCGCTTATGTGCCTCTGGATCCTGCTTACCCGGGTGAGCGTATGGTCCATATTCTGACGGATGCCGCGCCTGCCATGTTGTTGGTGGATGATATCGGGCGTGTGGCATTAGGGGCAGAGGTGTTGGCTGCGTTGACCGTACTGGATCCAAATATTCTGCCTGATCAGCTGGAAAGTAACCCACAGATATCTGGATTAACCTCACGGCATCTGGCCTATGTGATTTACACCTCTGGCTCGACGGGCACACCAAAAGGGGTGATGGTTGAACATCGAGGGTTGGTCAACCTGACTCTGGATAAAATCACCCAGTTTGGCATTGGCGCTGATAGCCGGATATTGCAGTTTGCCTCATTGGGCTTCGATGCCAGTGTCTGGGAAATCATGATGGTGCTGGCCGGTGGGGCGACTTTGATTATTCCTGCTGAGATTATCCGCCAGGACCCTGACCGCCTCTGGCATTATCTGGAAGAACAGGCGGTGACGCACGCTTGCTTAACACCAGCACTGCTTCGGGAAGGAGCCGGTTTATCAGAGATAACGATAAAACCGACATTGATATTGGGTGGTGAAGCCCCCAGTGTGACGCTGATACAGGCGCTGAGGGGAAAGGCAACGCTGTTCAATGCATATGGCCCGACGGAAATCACCGTGTGCGCCACCAGCTGGCGTTGCCCGTCAGATTATACTGGGGTGCTGATCCCTATTGGCCGCCCGACCGCCAACACGCGGGTTTATCTGTTGGATGGTCATGGTCAGCCAGTACCGTTAGGCGCGATGGGGGAGTTGTATATTGGCGGAGCCGGCGTAGCGCGGGGTTATCTCAATCGTCCTGATTTGACTGCTGAACGTTTCCTTATTGATCCCTTTAGCGATAACTCGGAGGCGAGAATGTACCGCACTGGGGATTTAGCCCGTTACCTGCCGGACGGCAATTTGGAATTCTTAGGCCGTAGCGACCAACAGGTGAAAGTTCGTGGTTTCCGGATCGAACCTGGTGAAATTGAGGCCCGGCTAGCGGAGCATCCTACGGTGAGTGAATCGGTGGTGCTGGCGTTGGGTGAAGGGTCGGATAAACGTTTGGTCGCTTATGTGGTGGCGCCAGCGGAGGAGGGATTGGCTAATCGCCTGCGTAGCCACCTGAGTACTGTTTTACCTGACTATATGGTACCGGCGGCATTTGTGCGTCTGGATACACTTCCACTGACCCCGAACGGTAAGCTGGATCGCCGGGCGCTACCGGCACCAGATAATGAAGCCTTTGCCCGTCAGGTTTATGCAGCGCCACAAGGCGAAACAGAAACCGTATTGGCAGCGATTTGGCGTGAATTATTGGGGATTGAACAGATTAGCCGGTATGACAACTTCTTCGTGCTGGGTGGTCACTCACTGCTCGCTATGCGAATGATAAATCTTGCTGCTGGCCGGGGTTTGGTTTGCACATTAAATGCGTTGTTCCAATTCCCGGTGTTGGCTGAATTGGCAGCAAAAATCACCTCAGATTCGCTGTCTCAGCCACAAAGTGGTGCTATATCGGTGCGATCTGATGGAACAGGGCTGCCACTGTTCTTTGTGCCTAGCGGAATGGGCGACTATTCTTATGTCTTTGGATTGGCTCAACAGATTCAGCCAGGTTATCCGATTTATGCACTGCCTTGGTCATCCATCAGTGAAGAACCGATGTCGATGATGGAGGCGCAAGCTGCCAGAATGATCAGCTTGATGAAAGCGGTTCAACCGGAAGGCCCGTACCGGCTGGGTGGTTACTCTTCCGGCGGTATCTTGGCTTATGCTGTTGTCCAGCAGCTTTTGCATGATGGTGAGACAGTTAACTTCCTGGGATTGATTGATACGCCGGCTCCTCACTATTTTGGGCAGCGGAAAGTGCCGCCTAAACATCAGTTCTTTGTCGAATTAGCAAGGCAATCAGGGGAAGAGCGCACCAAAGAGATGGTGGAGTTGTATCGGCAAATTGATGAGTTGAATTTGGTACAGTTTATTGAAGCGGCACAGCAATTGGTGTTATATCCTGCAAATCTGCGCGCTGATTTAATCGCAAAGCGTTGGGAGCAGATAGAGAGTTATGCGCAGATGGTTAGAAATTATGATCCGCAGGTATTAGCGGTAACGCTGAATCAGTTTTATGCAATGGAACCTTCTCCCGCTATTTCTTTTATGGCGGATGAAGAGCCGGAACTTTTAAGTATAGAACCATCGCTGGGCTGGGATCAGATAATACCTGATGCTTTGCTTCAACTGATTGCGATACCGGGTAACCATTTTAGTGTATTAGAGGATAATGAACATAAAACGGCTTTAGCTCAGGCTCTGAATAGGGCGCTGGCAATCAGTGGTAATGGGGAGGCACTATAATACTGATATATTAAGGAATATTGGATAATTTAACGCTGTCGTGATAATCCGGTATATATTATTTATACCGGATTATTCATGGGGTATTATTTAACTGGTTTATGAAAAAATTTATTCCCCCGATTGAAAACGTTATTAAAATCGGTTGTTTTTTAAATATATAATCTGATTAACCTATTTCATATTCTTATTTGTCTTTTTTTACGAATTATATAAGCATTAATAAAGCCAATTATTTTTCACTGATAGCTTTATGATGGGCTGGTTTTAAACTTGTTATTAAAAGTTATTTTTTAACTTATAATTTTAATCGGTATGAAGTTTTAACCGTTGTTTTTACCCCTTTTAACGTATGCTTTTTATTAAGTTTAATCATCATGGTAGATTGTATTTTACGTTTAACTAACATTGATTATACTCACTTTTTATCTTTACTGACGCTGTTTTACTGATAATCCTGAGCAGTTTTTATAAATTTTTTATCTTCATAAATCAACCTGTAAATAACCTGATGGTATAAAGATACCTTTTTACGTGCTAATTTCTTTTCAACTTGTTATTAACAGTTAATGATTTTCGATTAAATGCGATTAACTGTCCTCTGAAAAGTTGAATTTATTGCGTTTAATCCGCCCCGATATAAAATCTTTAACACTTCGGTATTCGCGCTTTTAAATGATTATAGCAGATCAGGTAAATGTAAAATAAAGGGAGGATAGGATCACTGATAAATAAATTAAACCGGTCAGGGTAAAAAAGTGGGATGCCGTCCTGCATTTTATGATGTGCAGGGTTTAACCTGTGATTAAAAATCATTTTTTAACTGATGGTTTTAATCGGTATAAAGTTTTAACTGTCGTTTTTATCACTTTTTAACCCCGGCTTTTTTAAGCTTATTCCTTTGACTTGGCGCACCGCAATCACATTGTTTCAGCATATTTAAAACAAAACGCCGGAATAACGCCAAATTCTCAATGGCTCCGTCCAGAACGATACGTGAATCAT
>NZ_PUJV01000040.1:0-22796 GCF_011189495.1 Photorhabdus stackebrandtii | reverse complement strand
TCAGCTAACACTTCCCCTTGCCGGGTGTGTAGAGGACTTTCACCTCCAAGTCGTCGGTTAACCACCACGGTTAACTAACAGCGCCAATCAAGGCGCTACGCGCCATGCTCGGCGCACCATAAAAAAAATCCGTAATCGTTATAAATTACGGATTCTTACATAACCACGGGATCGGTCAACTGATCCTTAACTGATCGGCATTAGGCCTCATGCCCGGTTTTTTTACCCTAATAGTCTTCTGATTATTTTAACTCCTCATTAATGGCCTGCCGAACAATCAACTTTGCGGCCCAACTCGTTAAATTGATGATTTCATCATTTTCTAAACAAAAAGTATCTTTCAGAATAGTCATAGCCTCTGTACCATATAAAACTGAAATCAACATAATAATCTTATGTGTTGTGTCATCTTTGAGCTGACCTTTTAGAGGCGCTAACGCCGCAGAAAGTGTCTCTTTACGGTTACTTTTTTTCTTCAAAACAGGTCGTTTGTGGTTATCTTCACCGGATAAAGATTCCTGCCAGCGTAACTGAGAAATGCGTAAAGCATCCCTCATCAGTGCCTCATTGGCTTCTATCTCTTCATAACCCCATCTTAATAATTTCTCAATATTTTCCTCTGCATCATTGCCCATAGGGGGGATAACGAATGATCCAATGACTTGTTTTACAACATACTCTACAAAATCACTGTGGGTTGAAAAGTAGCTGCGCAACGTGACCTTCGCATATTCAGCTTCATTAGCAATCTCTTCAGGAGACGGAAATTTTTTTTCACGATATAACTTCAGAGCTGAATGGGTGATACGTTCCAGGGTACGACGCCGAACTGGTGACAGATTTTCTTTATCAAACAGAATCATTTAAACCCCTTAAAATTTTAACCGTATAGCATTCACAATAAAAAATATCACTAATGATAAAAAATAACTTGCATGTTGTAAAATATTACAATAGGTTTACATTTGTCTTTGAACTAAGTATGCCACATGGGGTGAACACTATGACGCGATTTGTGGTTGTTGTTGGCACAGCAGACACAAAACTGGACGAGCTGGTCTGGTTGAAATGTTGTTTGCTCCTCGCAGGAGTGGATTCAATCATCATTGATGTGTCTACATCAATTCTAGGGAAAAATCATCAGAATAAAAAGTCACTTCAGGTGGCTGAATATCATCCCGCCGGCGCTGATCCCGTTTTTTGTGGCGTGTGGAATAAAGCGATAACAGTAATGTCTGTCGCCCTCACGACTTTCCTGAACAGTTCAATCGACGATATCGCGGGAGTGATTGGTATCGGCGGCTCAGGCGGAACAGAAATGATTACTCCGGCTATGCAAAGCCTGCCGATCGGTTTGCCTAAAATCATGGTATCAACGATGGCATCAGGGAATACCTCAGCCTACGTTAGGGCAAGCGATATTGCCATGCTGTATACGGTAACCGATCTCAACGGACTAAACCGTATTTCTCGTTCAGTCTTGTCTAATGCTGCAAATATGATGGCGGGCTCTGTCAATTATTTTACGCCGTTGGCTAATATTCATAAACCCACTTTAGGGTTGACGATGTTTTGTGTGACGACTCCGGGCATTAACCAGACTAACATTAAAGATTATTTGGCTGTTGTTCAGATTATTACCTGCGAATTAAGTTTGATCGTTGAACCTAAATTAATAATAAATAAAGCGTGGCAACAAGCTGAACGCATTTTTTAATCTAATTAAAATAAAAAACTATCTTTACTGTTGATCATCAATGAAATAAAAATATCCATGTGAGAATAAGGGTTTTAATGATTTGATATGTCAGATAATCAGAAAGAAATTTTAAAACGGCTCAGGCGAGATCCATTGATGAAACCATCGGAATTAGCCGATATTTTTGGGATTGGAAGTTCATGTACTTCAGGGCATAAAAACATTGTTCACTTTGAACAAAGATGCTCAGCTTTAGTCTTGTCCTTAAAATTCACCAATAATCCCAGCTTATCTCATAATAAAGTGAAAAACTTTTCGGAATCAAAATGAAAATTATTTTGGCAGGGTAATAACGCAAAACATTACTTGAAACAGTAATGGGCATGAATGACAAGGACGTTTTTTAGTAATAGTAATCTGATAAATAACCAGGAATCATGGTCCTGTGTTCATGGACATTGGTAAGAAATTTTTTGCCGATATGTCTGTTATTAGCCTTTTCATGGCGGTTCTGGCGGGAGAGGTTTTGGTTTTGCTTGCCGGAAATGAACACTGATTCATGCATCCTACCATAAATCAATTAGGGGAAGTAAACAGAGATGATAACGACTCAAAATGACTGGCATCCGGCAGATATTATTGCTGCATTGCGTAAACGCGGCACAACACTTGCCGCATTATCAAGGGAATCGGGACTGAGCCCATCGACACTATCTAATGCATTAATACGCCGTTGGCCTAAAGGGGAGAGGATTATTGCGGACAGACTAGGAGTACATCCTTCAGAAATTTGGCCTAGTCGATATTTTAATAAGAATGGGGTTCTCATTAAGTGAAATTTTCGAAATTATTTGAATAACAGAGCTCATGATAATAGCCGATATGCTATCCAGTCCTAATTTAAATCCACTATGATTTTTATGTATTCAGAGGGGCACTATAAAAAATAGGTTTCATTAGATCAAGCTATGCATATATCAGTTCTGGCAATATCTTTATATGAGGTGATCCTTGAAAAAGTAGCTAAAGAATGTTTATAACCCTTATCGGGTCTTATTACATTGACGTGTGATATAAATCAAGAATTTTATCGTATCCTTGTCGCATATAATGAGGAAAAAGATGTTGATGTTATTCATAATCCAGGGTTGGTTAAAACTCTTTTAAAAATTTATATAAGAAAGTTGTAAATATAATTTAAGCGCTACCTTTGAACCTTTATTTATACCTCTTAATCAAGGTCGGTAGCGCTTTCTTTGGTAATGACTCTGATTTATTGACAGTGATGAATATTAAAATACTCCCGCTCCCTCTATGTAAAAGGCGCATTCAGACCGTATTGACGGTGGCTAAGAAGTGAGAGCGACCAGTTCATGCATCCGGTTTGCAGGCCAACCCGCGATATGACTGATGACATGGCGTAGCCAGACCTCGGGCTCCACTTTATTTAGCCGACATGTACCGATAAGACTGTACAGAAGGGCCGCTTGTTCACCACCTTTGTCAGCGTCTGCGAAGAGACAGATGGTATGACCTTTATATAATCACTTTAATTTTCTTGGCCGAAAACTCTGTTTTTCGAACAGGCATTTAGTTCAATTTTTTTATCCAGAACTCAAATTATATCTAATCAGAAGATTGGTGGCAGAAGATATCGGCACCAAAAGAAACTTCTACCGGGCCTTATGCCCGGTTTTTTTACCCTTATGTTAAAAAATGGTCTTCTGATTATTTTAGCTCCTCATTAATGGCCTGCCGAACAATCAACTTTGCGGCCCAACTCGTTAAGTTGATAATTTCATCATTTTCTAAACAAAAAGTATCTTTCAGAATAGTCATAGCCTCTGTACCATATAAAACTGAAATCAACATAATAATCTTATGTATTGTGTCATCTTTAAGCTGACCTTTTAGAGGCGCTAACGCCGCAGAAAGTGTCTCTTTACGGTTACTTTTTTTCTTTAAAACAGGTCGTTTGTGGTTATCTTCACCGGATAAAGATTCCTGCCAGCGTAACTGAGAAATGCGTAAAGCATCCCTCATCAGTGCCTCATTGGCTTCTATTTCTTCATAACCCCATCTTAATAATTTCTCAATATTTTCCTCTACATCATTGCCCATAGGGGGGACAACGAATGACCCAATGACTTGTTTTACAACATACTCTACAAAATCACTGTGGGTTGAAAAGTAGCTGCGCAACGTGACCTTCGCATATTCAGCTTCACTGGCAATCTCTTCAGGAGACGGAAATTTTTTTTCACCGTATAACTTCAGCGCTGAATGAGTAATACGTTCCAGGGTACGACGCCGGACTGGTGACAGCTTTTCTTTATCAAACAGAATCATTTAACCCCCTTAAAATTTTAGCCGTATAGCATTCACAGTAATAAATATCACTAATGATAGAAAATAACTTGCATGTTGTAAAATATTACAATAGGTTTACATTTGTCTTTGAATAGGTATGCCACATGGGGTGAACACTATGACGCGATTTGTGGTTGTCGTTGGCACGGCAGACACAAAACTGGACGAGCTGGTCTGGTTGAAATGTTGTTTACACCTCGCAGGAGTGGATTCAATCATCATTGATGTGTCTACATCAATTCCTGGGAAAAATCATCAGAATAAAAAGGTCGATATTCATTCACTTCAGGTGGCTGAGTATCATCCCGCTGGCGCTGACTCCGTTTTTTGTGACGTGCGGAATAAAGCGATAACAGCGATGTCTGTCGCCCTCACGACTTTCCTGAACAGTTCAATCGACGATATCGCGGGGGTGATTGGTATCGGCGGCTCAGGCGGAACGGCGCTGATTACTCCGGCTATGCAAAGCCTGCCAATCGGCTTGCCTAAAATCATGGTATCCACTATGGCGTCAGGGAATGTCTCAGCCTACGTGAGGGCCAGCGATATTGCCATGCTTTATACGATAACCGATCTCAACGGACTAAACCGTATTTCTCGTTCCGTATTGTCTAATGCTGCAAATATGATGGCGGGCTCTGTCAATTATTTTACGCCATTGGCTGATATGAATAAACCCGCTTTAGGGTTGACGATGTTTGGTATGACGACTCCGTGTATTAATCAGCTCACTGCTGAGTTAAATACTCAATACGATTGCCTGGTTTTTCATGCTACCGGCAATGGTGGAACAAGCATGGAGAAATTGGCTAAGGACGGCGAATTGGTTTGTGTTTTGGATATTACATTAACAGAAATTGCCGATCTGTTATTTGGGGGTGTTTTAGGTTGTCCTGACACACGTTTAGACGTCATTGCAAAAAAAAGCATTCCGTGGATCGGCAGTGCTGGTGCTTTGGACATGGTTAACTTTGGTGCAAAGGACACGGTTCCAGAACGCTACAGCAATAGGCTATTTGTCGAACATAATTCTCAGGTAACATTGATGCGAACCACACCTGAAGAAAACTATCAGCTTGGTATCTGGATAGGGAACAAACTTAATAAGTGTAATGGACCTATTCAATTCATTATTCCAGAAGGCGGATTCTCTGCGCTAGATTGCCCTGAACAACCTTTTTATTTACCTGCATCAACGCAAGCTTTCTGTCATGGACTAAAAAAAACAATAAAACAAACAGAATTGCGAAAAGTTATAAAAACACCTTTTCACATCAATTCACCACAATTTTGTGCTCTTGTAATACAACAATTCAAGGAAATTGTAGAACACCAGGGAATTTCTTATGAAGAAAAAATATAATCAGATTATTGAAACTATAAAACAAAAAGTCGAACGTAACGAAACTATTATTGGAGCGAGTGCAGGCACGGGTCTTTCGGCACGTTGCGAGGAAGCCGGAGGGGCAGACCTCATTATCGTATATAATTCTGGACGCTTCAGAATGGCTGGCAGAGGATCATTGGCCGGATTAATGCCATACGGTAATGCAAACGAAATTGTCAGAGAAATGGGTAATGAGATATTGCCAATAGTCAAGGAAACTCCTGTATTGGCGGGTGTCTGTGGTACTGATCCATTCTGTAATTTATCTCTTTTCCTGGATGAACTGAAGGCACAAGGTTTTTCTGGTATTCAGAACTTCCCAACAGTAGGGCTTATTGATGGAAAGTTCAGAAAAAACCTGGAAGAAACAGGCATGGGCTATGCACTAGAGGTGAGGCTAATCCGCCTGGCACATGAAAAGGAAATGATTACCACTCCTTATGTTTTCAATGTAAAAGAGGCTGAGGCTATGGCACAAGCAGGTGCTGATATCATCGTCGTACATCTGGGGCTAACCACTAGCGGCGATATTAGTGCTAATACATCATATGATCTGAAATCTTGTATACCAATTGTTAATGCTTGTGCTTCGGCAGCTAAAACTGTCCGAAATGACATTATTATTTTGTGCCATGGTGGCCCAATTTCGGAACCGGAAGATGTAGCCTATATTTTGGCTCATTGCCCCGATTGTCATGGATTCTATGGTGCTAGTGCAATGGAGCGTTTGCCAACAGAGCAAGCCATCAAACACACTATCCAAAAATTTAAAGAAATTAATCGGGGTTAGTGAGAATTATACTTAAGCTATGTGGAAACTGAGTACTACAACCGTAATATCGGTTACGTTATGATGACGCATTGTTTTCTTTTCCTCAAAATACGGGAAGATGCCCAATATGCCATCCTACCAATCCGCAACAACTCAGTCTCACTTGTCTCCGGGGCTTACTCAGCGATGTTAATGAAAAAATGGTTGGCAACTGGCTGGACAGAAGCCCCCACCCCAGATGGCATTCAATACTTTCTTGAGCGTGCTGATCGAGGCAAAAGTGGCCCTCAATATTCTGGGTGACTGAACAATCAGCCTTTTTGTATTGGCAATCCCCGGACACTCCGTTATGGTGGCATCTACAGCTTCTTTGTAGTAAACAGTATATTTGGCTGTTATAGGCGATATTGTATTCAACGCCAAAATATAAGCCCCAGTTGTACCATCAGTCTGAGATATACGGCCGCACCACGCTGGGTCGCTGATCAGGGACGGTCAGCGAACTCGTCAGTACGTGCTGATGCCGTGCAAAGTGCCCGGTGACGACATCCCGGTATCAGTTCAAGCCCTGGGAAAAGGAAAAATCGACCCCGATGAATACCGATAGTATCGAACACCCTGTCGGAGATAATTTATGCCTTTAAACCGGAAAACCATCCAAAAATTTTCCGGTTTCATTCGACAAGGCTATTTTATTTCGTTTTTCAAAGCCCTACGATGATATTCACCACTCGCTTTTTCATGCATAGTAAACAACATCGGTAATAGAGAACTCACCGTTTTATCTTCGAACGAATGATCTCATAAGTTACCGCCGGGTCTGGTTGCTTCAGTTCGATCCCGCGCATTAGCCGAAGGTACAACGATCAGCAATCTGGTTACCCGTGCATTGCTCGTGTTCATTGGCGAAGCCAATGGCAACGGGTGAGCGAGGGGGAGACAATACGCTGTGTTCAGCTTGAACCGGTGTTTGATCGTCTTTTGGCTGTCAAGCTGGAGCAGGTTTACAGGATACTGGTTCCGGAACAGGCGCACATTGCCGGAAGTGTTCCGCGTGTAAAGGGGAAAATTAATGAAGATTGCCGCGATTTACGCCAGGTCATCTCCAGCTTACACTCAGCCAGACGCTTTCTGAGCTTGCCACGCAACATCATTGCCTGCGCATGACTCTTGCAGTGGATGACTATATCATCGGCGTACCGCTCGAACCGGACGACGGGAAATTCCCGTTTCATCCACATATCGAAGGCGTAATAAAATACGCTTACAAGCGGCTCCGCCGCAGTCGCTCAAAAAAACGATGCTGATAAACCACTACTATTGCCCCCGTAAGCGTCCCTACGGGCCGCTAACTCGCAGTACCACTCACCAGAAGGGGCAAATCATCTTCTCAAAATGCGTTAAATTTCGATAAGCTTAACAGGATGGGGGGGATACCGATGCACTTTATATCGCTCTCAGTCGCATTACTGACTAAAGACAAGTAATGCTCCGCTTCGGGGCGTATTAACTCCTAATGCTCACATAAAGCATTCTTTCGCCCCTTATAGGCGAATCAGCTTCGGTATTCACTTTAGCTGTTTTTCGCCTATGCTAATTATTACTGATATTTAATTAAATTCGGAACCTTATAATTTTTTAAACGTTCGATTTCTAACTGAAGTTCCGATATAAATTCTTGTATGTCTGAAAGCAGAAACTTTTCCACATACTGCTGAAAGGTGGATTGTCCTGTCGGTTCATGGATAGCTTCGATAGCCATCTTTAACGCGCCGGTCAGTTCTGATTCGGTCTGTATGTTCGGTCTCGTACTGGCCCAGGTTCGGGCCAATGCATCAGGAATAGTAATAGAAGTGCGTGTTTTCCCGTTACGATAAAAGTTGATTTTCATGACTGGCCCGTTCTTTCATTTTCCAGCAATAATTCGCACACTTCATCAATGCGTGTCTCGAAACCACGGATCCACTCTCTCACTTCCTGAATACAACTGCCATTGCCAATCTGTGATAGAAAATCCTGAAAGACAGGACAATGGGCGGGTATTCTCATGCGCCCATGTACGGCAGCGTTATAGCCCGCTTGAAACATTGGTGTGCGATTACTCATTTATACAGACGCCACGGAAAAAATTAACTGAGTTAAATATAACTCACCATTATGTGAGAGTCAATATTAACTCACAATCTTGAATGAACAAATCCCGCTTAACTTGAAGATGCAGGATTAAGAACCTGGAAGTTGTCATTATTCATCACATAAGCCCAGTCTTTTACCAGCCCACTCTGGTGGTAACCGGTTCCGTCAAGGATAATATGAACCTTCTGACTGGCCGGATAGATTTCACGGATGGCAATGAAGAACTCTGCAATGTGATAACTGTTGATACAGTCATATTCGCGTACCCCTGTTTTACTGATATCGGCCAGATTCAGGGCACCCATCAGGTTCAGACAGGTATAGTTGTCCGTTGTTTTCACTGTGGTTTTCTGGCCTTTGCGCATCCAGCCATAAGCGAGTTTCGTCCCCTGCGTGGGATGGACGCCATCAATAAACAGGATGGGCTCATTGTCTCCGGCTTCCTGTTTCAGTTTCCCGTAAGTTTCCATGAAGTCCCGTTGCTGTTCCGCGTTGTACTTGTGCGGCACGACGGTCGGTTTTTTGTAGCTGAAGCCATTGTGGTGCAGCCATTTGAACGGTGTAACTGATATCCCACCATTCTTCGACAAGACGGATAACAGCCTGTGTGGTGGGCAGAAGAGCCGACGTCAGATAAGCGATAAGTTCCTGAGCCTGTGTTTCGCTGAGATAGCTCTGAGAACCGCCATTTTCAGGCTTCAGTTTGCGATGATTAAGGTCATCGCTGATATGACGGTTAACGGTCGTTTCATGAAGACGCAGGGCCTGAGCGATCATCATTGAACTCCAGCCCTCAGAGGCCAGCAGAACCGCTTTTATGCGATCACACTCCCTCTTATCACGACAGGTGTGATGGAGGTGTTCGAGTTCGGCTTTCTGTTCATCGGTAATGAATATTTTCATGACGGATACCATGATCCTTATTTTGGGAAAAATCAAGCATCTTCAATGATTACGGGTATATACCAAAAATAACATGACTCCGAGATTACTGCTTATTCTGATTTTTTCTTTCCAGAATAATTTGAGTTAACTTTGTGATGAATGAAACTGGAATAAGAGCCAGGCCGATGTAATAAATATATGTTGTCATAGAATTCAAAAAGTTACACATGGATTCTAAGGAATTTTGTTGAATAATAGTCATCTAACATAATCATAAAAGGTAATACTTCATCACAAATTAACGACAATCATCACATTACAAGTGATTTCATTCTGAAATAAAATAATAAAAATGTGATATATATCACAAAAACAAAACTATTTTGAAATTATTACCATTAATTATTAAATGATTAATATTAATGTGTTTTTTATATGATTCGTAACATTTTAATAACATTGGTTTATTTTTTGTATAAAAATATAACACCTTGTTTTTGTTATTATCTTATTTAATCAACCCCCAATTTAGTTGCTCAGTTGATTATCAACCACAAACATTGATCACTAAGTGCAATGGGGGGTTAATATTGCTTCGAAATTGTGGGATGAAAATACAATGAAAAGCAGTATTTGGGGGTTTGCGGTTTTTTGTAGCCTGATCTCAGGCAGTCAGGCCGCAGACATCTCAGACCAACAACTGATCCATCAACAAGCACGTCAGCAAGCGCTGGAGGCTCAATTAGCGCCACCCCCTGCGGATGTTAGCTTGTCTGTGCCGGAAAAGGCGGTGTCATCCGCCTTTCCGGTGGAAACCCCGTGTTTTCCTCTCTCCCACGTCAGACTGGCAGGCACCGAAAATTTCCCGCACTGGTTACCGTTCAGGCGTGTCGCTCAACAGGGTGAAAACCATTGCCTCGGTGATAAAGGCATTAGCCGGCTGATGACTCAATTGCAAGATCAGCTCATCAATCATGGCTATGTCACCAGCCGGGTTCTGGCTCCTCGTCAGGATCTGCATACCCAAACCTTAAAACTGGTGATGATCCCGGGCAAAATCCGGCATATCCGCTATACCCCGGACAGCGGCCATTACATTCAACACCTCACGCCATTCCCCGCGCGTGAAGGCAAGCTGCTGGATTTACGGGACATTGAGCAAGGATTAGAAAACTTGCAACGTTTCCCGACCGTGCAGGTGGATATGAATATTGTCCCGGCAGAACAGCCAGGGGAGAGTGATATTGTACTGGACTGGCGTCAGTCACGGCACTGGCGAGTTGCCACTTATCTGGATGATACCGGATCCAAAAGCACCGGGCGTTATCAAGGTGGGTTAACCTTTTTTCTGGATAACCCGCTGGCATTGAGTGATCTGTTTTATCTTTCCGGTGGGCGCGATATTCACGCGTCTGCCGGGAAAGGCAGCCAAAACGACACGCTCTATTACTCACTGCCATTTGGCTACTGGATGACGAGCGTGACGGCCAGTCATTACGATTATACCCAGACGATAGCCGGGCTGAATCAGGCGATTCAATACCGGGGCAAAAGCCAAAATCTGGCGGTCCAGCTCAGTCGGGTGCTGCACCGTAATGCTGACCAGAAAACGTTGCTCAATGGTGAAATTTATCGCCGGGCGTCCCGCAATTTTATTGACAACACCGAAATCGATGTTCAGCGCCGGGAAACCGCAGGCTGGAAGCTGGGGCTGTCCCATCATCACGCTATCGGCAATGCCACTCTCGATATCAAAGTCACTTACCAACAGGGCATGCGCTGGTTTGGCGCGCAACCGGCACCGGAAGAGTACCGCAATGAAGGGACGGCTTTACCTAAAATCACCCAATTCTCGGCGACGCTGGCCGGGCCGTTAACGCTGTTTGCTCAGCCCTTTTCTTATCAAACCCAGTATCTACGCCAGATAAGCGCCAGCCCATTGACGCCCCAGGATCGCTTTTCGATTGGCGGCCGCTGGACGGTGCGCGGCTTTGATGGCGAGTTGACCTTATCCGCTGATCGGGGCTGGTACAGCCGGAACGAACTGGACTGGCAAACCCCGCTGCGTGGGCAATCGCTGTATCTGGGGATCGACTATGGCGAAGTGGGCGGACGGGGCAGTGACGCTCTGCTCGGAAAACACCTGGCGGGCAGTGCTCTGGGCTGGCGAGGCAGCCTGAAAGGGGTGAGCTACGACCTGTTTGTCGGTGTTCCGCTGTCCAAACCCGCCGGTTTCCAAACTTCCCCCGTCACGGCCGGATTCAACCTGTATTGGCAGTACTGATTCAGAATAACAACGCTGCCCGTGTGTAGCGTGTGAGTGGAGCAAACGTCATGAACAAGCAGTTGTATCGTATTATCTTTAATCAGGCCCGCCAGATGTGGATGGTGGTAGCAGAGATAGCGCGTGTCGGACGAGGACGAACAGGGTGCCGCACTCGTCGCCCATCTCTACCGTCGTGTCGTTGCCGACTCACCGCGTTACGATTCAGTCTCTTGTTAGCCCTCGGCGGTGTATCGCTGACGGCTCAGGCCAATATCGTGGCGGATGGACAGGCGCCGGGCCATCAACAGCCGACCCTCATTCACAGTGCCAATGGCACACCGCAGGTCAATATCCAGACACCCAGTGCTGATGGGGTTTCCCACAATAGCTACCGTCAGTTTGATGTGGATAAACAGGGTGTTATCCTCAATAACAGCGCTAACACCACTCAGACGCAACTCGGTGGGATGGTGGCCGGTAACCCCTGGCTCGCCAGAGGGGAAGCGAAAATTATCCTCAATGAAGTCAACAGTCGCGATCCCAGTCACCTCAATGGTTGGATCGAAGTGGCTGGCCGCAAAGCGGAAGTGGTTATCGCTAACCCCGCCGGTATCACCTGCAACGGCTGTGGCTTTATCAACGCGCATCGTACCACGCTGACCACCGGCGAGGCGCTGATGGAACAGGGCCGGTTGAAAGGCTTTGATGTCAATCAGGGGGAAGTCCGGATTGACGGGCACGGCATGGACAGCACACAGCAAAGTTACACCGATATTATTGCCCGCTCCGTCGCGATTAACGCCAAATTACATGCGCAGGACCTGAAAGTAACCACCGGGCGCAATATTGTGGATGCCGCGCACCAGCAAATTGAAAAAAAATCGGCTGACAATAAAAAGTCCCCGGAGTTTGCGTTGGATGTAGCGGCACTGGGCGGCATGTATGCCCATAAAATTAGGTTGATAGGCACCGAAGCGGGTGTGGGGGTGCATAACGCCGGTAACATCGGTGCGACGGCGGGTGAAGTGCATATTACCGCAGATGGGTGGATTGGGAACAATGGCACCCTCAGCAGCCGTGATGCGTTGCAATTAACCGCTTCCTCTAATATCTCGAACACAGGCAAATTGCTGTCACAATCGACGGTGAATTTACACGCCAAAGGGACGCTGAATAATCAGGGCCGGGTGGAAGCGCGTGGTGATACCACCGTTACCGCGGACACGATACACAGCAGCCATAACAGTGTGTGGGCCGCCGGGCTGGATGATAACGGCAACACCACCCGACCTGGTTCACTGACCCTGACTGCACAGTACGTTCAGGCCGGCGGGAAAAATCTGGCGACCGATACGCTAGCCATTCAAAGCCGCCAGATTGATCTGAGCGGTAGTCAGACCGCAGCCAGCCAGATTCAACTCACCGCCAGTCAATCGGGAATAAGTACTGCTCACGCCACCGTCAACGCCAACCGTTTGACGGCGAAAACACCGGGCCAGTTTAACAATGACGGCGGCCAACTGGTGGCGCGGGAAATCCACCTCACTACGCCTGATATCTCTAACCAGCTGGGAAAAATTAACCAGACCGGTCCCGGTGAACTGACGCTTAACACGCGCACCCTGAATAACGGTGGCGGTACCCTGTTCAGCCGGGGCAAACAGCTCACGATAACCACTGACACGCTTAACAACCAGCAGGGCAACATTGCCAGTCAGGGGGATAACCTGAGCCTGACCGCGCAAACGGTGAATAACACTCAAGGTCACGTGCAACTGGCGGGCAACGGGAAACTGTCACTCAATACCCAACGGTGGTTGGGTGATAAGGGCAAACTGCTGACCAATGGTGCCCTGACCATACAGGCCGGTGACCTGCAACTGAACGAGGCTGAAACTCAGGCCGGACAGATGACTATCAACGCTGACACCCTGAGCCATCAACGCGGTGTCATGCAACAACAGGGCAAAGACACCCTGTCCCTCACCACCCGGCGACTGGATAACCAGAATGGCACCATTGCCGGCAACGGTAACCTGAACCTGAAGGCAACGACCGTCGATAATCGTCACGGTCACATCGTGGCCGCCGAAAAAGGGACGCTGGCATTGACCATCAAAGACACCCTGGACAATCAGTCGGGCCAGCTGGAAGCGGGCAATGCACTCCAGCTCAGGGCTGCCCAACTGGATAATAGTCAGGGTAGCATTGTTGCCACCGGGGACAGCACCACCCTCACTGTTGGCAAAGCCATTCAGAATGCCCACGGTCATCTTGAAGCCAAAACCCGACTGATCACGACCAGCCAGACACTGAATAACACGCAGGGTGTGTTGCTGGCGCAAAACATTAACAGCCAGACCCACGGTCATCCTTTCATCAACAACGCCGGACAGGTGATAGCCGAAGACACCCTGACGGTAAACAGTGGTCAATTGGATAATACGGCGGGGTTGTTACAATCTGGGCGCGAGATGGACATTGATACTCACGACCATTGGCTCGCTAATACCCGCAATGCCGACCAAAAAGCAGGCCGGTTGTTAAGCGGCGGGCAGTTAACTCTGCGCACCGGCGATGTTGATAACACGGGCGGGATAATCGTGGCGGACGGCAAAACCGTGTTGATCAGCGCCGCGCTCAATAATACTCAGGGACAGATAGCGGGCAATGGCGGACTGGACATTCACAGCCGGCAACTCACCAACCACAACGGCACCTTACAATCCGCAGACGCCCTGACGCTGGATACCAACGGGCAGTTACTGGATAACCAGCAGGGGCGTATTCTGAGTGAGGGCACCACCACGGTCACCAGCGGCCAGCTGGATAATACGGCGGGGCTGTTACAGGCGGGTCGCGAGATGTCCATTGATACCCACGGCCATTGGCTGACTAATACCCGCAATACCGACCAAAAAGCGGGCCAGTTGTTGAGTGGCGGGCATTTAACCTTGCGCACCGGCGACATCGATAACACCGGCGGCAGGGTAGCGGGGAATGGCGGGCTGGACATTCACAGCCGGCAACTGATAAACCACGAGGGCACCTTACAATCCGCAGACACATTGGATCTGGATACCAACGGGCAGTTACTGGATAACCAGCAGGGGCGTATTCTGAGTGAGGGTGCCACCACGGTTACCAGCGGCCAGCTGGATAATACGGCGGGGCTGTTACAGGCGGGTCGCGAGATGTCCATTGATACCCACGGCCATTGGCTGACTAATACCCACAATACCGACCAAAAAGCGGGCCAGTTGTTGAGTGGCGGGCATTTAACCTTGCGCACCGGCGACATCGATAACACCGGCGGCAGGGTAGCGGGGAATGGCGGACTGGACATTCACAGCCGGCAACTGATAAACCGCGAAGGCACCTTACAATCCGCAGACGCCCTGACGCTGGATACTGACGGGCAGTTACTGGATAACCAGCAGGGGCGTATTCTGGGTGATGACACCACCACCGTGACCAGCGGCCAGCTGGATAATCGTCAGGGCCACCTTCAAGGCGGACTGTTGGCTATCGACACCCGACAGGCGCAGACCGATAACCGGGACGGCAAATTGTTGTCGGCAGACAGGCTCAACCTGAAAACCCAACGGCTCGACAATCGTCACGGTCAGGTACAGGCGGTGGGCGATGCCACGCTTAACGTGCAGGAAAAAACCGACAACACCGACGGCCTGATCCGGGGTGGTCAGCAACTCACCCTGAACACCGCTCACCTGATTAACCACGAGACGGCGCAGCCGGATAACGGGGTGGAAGCCCAAAATCTGACGATAAACGCCCAACAGGCAGATAATACCGGGGGCGCTTTACGGGCCGCTCACCACCTGCAAGCGAACATCAGCCAGACGTTGAATAATATCCAGGGGCTGGTCTCTGCGGGCAGACAGCTCACGGTCAAAAGTGAGGCTCAGCAACCGCATCTGGTGATTCACAATCGACAGGGAACCCTGATTGCCGGGAAACAGGCTGACATTAGCGCCGGGGCCCTGAGTGGTGACGGCCAACTGTTATCGCAGGGCGATATGGCCGTCACGTTAACCGAGGATTTTCACCATACCGGCAACACCGCGGCCAATGGCAATCTGACCCTGAAAACGACCGGCAATATTCTCAATGACCGCCAGATAAAAGCGGGTCAGGCGCTGCATCTTGACGCACAGAATCTCACCCATAGCGCGTCAGGCGAAATCAGCGCCGGACAAACGCAAATCAATGTCCACGATACCCTGAATAACACCGGATTGATTGACGGTGACCTGACTCATCTCACGGCCAACACCCTGAATAATACGGGCACCGGGCGCATTTACGGGGACCAGCTCGCCCTCCAGACGGGCACGCTGAATAACACCGCACAGGACGGCAAAGCCGCCGTCATAGCGGCGCGTGACCGGCTGGATATCGGCACCGGCACGCTCAACAACCAGCATCATGCGCAGATTTACAGCGTGGGCGACATGCGCATCGGCGGCCAGTTGGATAATACCCTGACGGCGACCCGTCAGGCGAGGGAGCTCAATAATCACGCGGCAACGATGGAAGCCGGGCGCAATTTGACGATTCAGGCTGACCAGATTCACAACACCAACGCCGGGTTGGTCACCCAGGTCGTCGAAACGGAAAAATCGCCGCATCACGACGCGGTATTGAGCGGACAGACTGCCCGCTATGACTGGTCACAGGTGGACACCTCCCACCGCAACAAATACGGCGTGCACGATGCCATCATGCCGGACGGCAGCCGCAGTAATAACTTTTACGAATATCAATACACCCGTACTGTCAAGGAAACCCAGGTCAAACAGAGTGACCCCGGTAAAATTCTGGCCGGGGGCAATATGACGCTCAACAGTGCGCAGATCACCAATCACGATAGCCAAATTGTGGCCGGCGGTGCGCTAGGCGGTGAAATTGGCAAGCTGCACAATATTGCCACTCAGGGCGAACGTATCACCACTGATAAAGGTCGCCAGACCCACTGGTATGCCAAAAAAACCAAACGCTGGCACCGGCTCGGCACCAAAACTTCACAGGGGAAAAGTCGCAGTAATTATGACCCTGCTCCAGTGACAGAAACGATTGACCTAAAAGCCCTGGCCTGGCAGGACCATACCCAGCCAGAGGCCGCCGGTATCCCAATAGCGGACCGCCAGACCGGGCAAGTGCAACAGGCCCCCACCGCCGTGAAACCGGTTGCCGGGATAAACCCCCCGCCCTTGGTCCTGCCGCCCGACCCGCCTTTAGTCTTGCCGCCCGGCCAGCCCTTAGTCCTGCCGCCCGGTCAGCCGTTTGAACTGACGTTGCCCCCGGAAATCGTCAAAGGACACACTGTTGACCCGGTCATCCGCGTTATCACGCCCGATACCCGATTACCGGATAACAGCCTGTATACCGTACAACCGGGCAGTGACAGCCACTATCTGGTGGAGACCGACCCGAAATTCACCCAGTATAAACAGTGGCTGGGCTCGGACTACATGCAGCAACAACTCACCCATGACCCGGCGTTAGTGCACAAACGGTTAGGCGACGGGTTCTATGAACAGCGGCTGGTGCGGGAGCAGATTACCCAGCTGACCGGCCAGCGTTATCTGTCCGGCTATAATAACGACGAAGCCCAGTTTAAAGCCCTGATGGATGCGGGTATCACCTTTGGCAAACAGCAACAATTAACGCCGGGTGTCGCCCTCAGCCCGGCGCAGATGGCGTTGCTGACCTCCGATATTATCTGGCTGACTAACCAAACCGTGACCCTGCCGGATGGTTCTGCCGAGGTGGTCACCGTGCCGCAGGTTTATGCGCGAGTCCGTCAGGGCGACCTAAGCAGTGATGGTGCCTTGCTGGCCGGTAATACCGTGGCGCTCAACAGTCAGGGCGATATCACCAACAGCGGCACAGTCAGCGGACGCGACGTCACCCAACTGACCGCTAACAACCTGACCAACCACGGTTTTATTCGCGGAGGCAAAGTCGATTTGACTGCCCAACAGACTCTCACTAACCGGGGCGGCCAGATTCAGGGAAATGACCGGGTGACCCTGAAAGGCCGCGATATCACCAGTGCATCGACGGTGCGCGGAGATGAAGCTAACCGTTGGCTGGACCGTCCGGCGGGGATTTATGTGCGGAACGATAAGGGCACCTTATCGCTGAGCGCCATCAACAATGTGCAATTAACCGCCAGTGAGGTGAAGAATGCCGGTAAAGACGGCCACACCGAGATAACGGCAGGCCATGACCTGACGCTGGAGACCTTAAACACGCAACACACAGAAAGCGGCGACTGGGGCGGCGGTAACACCCGCCATCTGACCCAACAACAGGATATCGGCAGCCAGATAACCGGCGCAGGTGATGTGACCCTGCAAGCCGGGCATGACCTCAAGGCCACCGCCGCGCAGGTCAATGCCGGTCAACACCTGACGGCGCGGGCCGGAAATGACCTGATGCTGACAACCGGTATAGCCTCCTCAGACTTAGTGGAACACAGTAAACAAACCAGCAAAGGCTGGCTGTCGAAATCGTCAGTGGAAACCCATGATGAAGTGCATGACCGGCAAGCACTGAGTACCACATTCAGTGGCGATAAAGTGAATCTCCAGGCCGGTAACGACCTGCATATCAGCGGCAGCAATGTGGCAGGCACCCAGGATGTCAGCCTAAACGCCGGTCATCAGCTCACGGTCACCACCGCAGCGGAAACCCATCAGGAAACCCATTTACGGCAGGAGAAAAAATCCGGTCTGATGGGCACCGGGGGGATAGGCTTCACTGTAGGCAAAGCCAGCCAAAAAACCACCACTGACCGTGACAGCCAGTTAACCAAAGGCAGCACCGTGGGCAGCAGCCAGGGCAATGTCACGCTCAACGCCGGAGAACAGCTCCAGGTTCACGGCAGTGACGTGGTCGCCGGTAAAGACCTGACCCTCACCGGTCAGAGCGTCAATATCACCAGTGCAGAAAACAATCACACGGTCTTGACCAAAACTGAACAAAAACAGAGCGGTCTGACATTAGCGCTCAGTGGGGCCGCAGGCTCGGCTATCAACACTGCGGTGCAAACGGCCCATGAGGCCCAGGAAACGCAGGACAGCCGGGTTAAAGCCTTGCAGAACACCCAGGCGGCCCTCAGTGGTGTGCAGGCGGTTCAGGCGGCGCGGCTGGCGGAAGCCAAAGGCGGTGACGACAAAAGCAATAACAATGTGGTGGGCCTCAGCCTGTCTTACGGCAGCCAGTCCGCCCGTTCAGAGCAGCAGCAACACCAGACCACGCAACAGGGCAGCCACCTGACCGCCGGAGAGAATCTCACGATGACGGCTAACGGGGGGAGCAAAGGCTCATCAGGACCGAACGGGGATATCCGCATTCAGGGCAGCTGGTTACAGGCGGGTAAAGACCTGCAACTCAATGCCAGCCGGGACATCCAATTGCGTTCCAGCCAGAACAGCGAGCAGACTACCGGCAAAAACAGCCGCCACGGCAGTTCACTGGGCGTGGGCCTGACCGCGGGACCGGGGGGCACCGGCCTGAATGTCTCGGCCAGCGTCAATCAGGGCAAAGGCCGTGAAAGCGGCAACGGTGTCAGTCACAATAACACCACGTTACAGGCGGGGCAGACTGTCACCCTGAACAGTGGCCGGGACGCCACGCTCAAAGGGGCCCAAGTCAGCGGCGAACAGATTACCGCCGAGGTGAAACGTCACCTGACGCTCAGTAGCGAACAAGACAGCAACCGCTATGACAGTCAGCAGCAGAACACCAGCGCCGGAGCCAGTGTCACGGTTGGCCCGCAACCGGGCGGGACTTTAAGCCTCAGCGCCAGCCGTGACAAACTCCACAGCAACTTTGACAGCGTAAAGGAGCAAACCGGGCTGTATGCGGGGAAAGGCGGCTATCAGGTGAACGTGGGTGAACACACCCAGCTTGACGGCGCGGTCATTGCCAGCACCGCAGACAAAGCCAACAACACGCTGGATACCGGCACCCTGGGCTTTAAGACTATTCACAACCAGGCTGATTTCAAAACCGAGCACCAGAGCGCGGGACTCAGTACCGGTGGACCGGTGAGGAGTCAGTTACTGAACAATCTGGCGGCCAATACCCTGGTGGGCGCAAACAAGGCGGGTCATGCTGAAAGTACAACTCAGGCGGCCGTCAGTGACGGCACGGTGATTATCCGGGATAAGGCGGCTCAACAGCAGGATATCCGTACCCTGAGCCGCGATACTGATAACGCCGGCAATGCCCTGAGTCCTATCTTTGATAAAGAGAAAGAGCAGCAGCGGCTGAAACAGGCGCAACTGATAGGCGAAATCGGGGCGCAGGCAAGGGATATTGCCAGTACGGAAGGGGCGATAATCGCTACGAAGGCGGCGAAGGAGAAAATCGCCAATATTCATGAATCAGACAAAGCGGCGGCAAAAGAAAAGCGGGTAAAAGCGGGCAACCGCCACCCGACCGAGGATGACATCAAAAAGCAACTCTACGACACCGCTTACACGCAGGCGCTGAATGAATCCGGCTTCGGGACGGGAGGTAAATATCAGAAAGCGTTACAGGCGACAACAGCGGCTCTCCAGGGGCTGGCCGGGGGTGACTTGAAACAGGGGCTGGCAGGCGGGGCTTCACCGTATCTGGCCGGGGTGATTAAAGACCTGACCACTGACCCGCAAACCCATCAAGTCGATATCGCGACCAATACACTGGCCCATGCGATTTTGGGAGCCGTTGCCG
Organism: Photorhabdus stackebrandtii; assembly: GCF_011189495.1. Taxonomy (NCBI): domain Bacteria; kingdom Pseudomonadati; phylum Pseudomonadota; class Gammaproteobacteria; order Enterobacterales; family Morganellaceae; genus Photorhabdus; species Photorhabdus stackebrandtii. Next base: position 2,530 of record NZ_PUJV01000040.1, on the reverse strand, counting down.
CTGAAGCCAGTGGTGGCAGTGCCCTTGCAGGGGCAGCTGGCGCGGCTTCCGGTGAGCTGGCGGCGCAGGTCCTGATTAAGCAGCTTTACGGAGATAAAGTTAAGGTCAGTGAGTTAAGTGAAGAGCAGAAACAAACTATCAGTACCCTCTCTACCCTGGCCGCCGGGCTGGCGGGCGGGATTGCGGGTGATTCGACCGGGAGTGTTATCACGGGTGCTCAGACTGGGAAGAATGCAGTTGAGAATAATCACTTAAGCGTTGACCAGAATCGCGCAAGGAGCGAAGAACTGGTCAATTGTCAGGGAGATAGCAGTTGTCGTGCGACTGTTAGGGATAAATCCCGGCAGGAATATGACCGGGTTCAGGCGCGGATAGCAACTTGTTCAGGAGCTGACCAGTGTGTTGCAGTTGCCAAAGAGCTGCGAGCATTACAGGGTGATTACAGTGCCCGGATGAGCGAAATTCAGGAAAAAGCCAGAATGCAGGGACTGGATTCCCTCACGCCGGCAGAAGTGCGGGAATGGGCTGATTTACGGGGTGCGATGTCGAATATTGATGCATCACGGAATTTGGTGCTCCATCGTGCCCAAGTTACCGGCGGCTCAGAAGAGACGACCCAGGAAATCGTGAAGATTATGGGTCAAGTGGGAATTTCAGCAGCTCCAGGAGTTGCTAAAGGAATTAGTAGGGGCGGGGTAAAAGAAAAAAACGTACCAACTGATCAAGGCCCTATGCTAGGACAAAATGGAGTTCAAACTTCTAGTAAAACTATATGGAAAGGAGTTGGAAAAGAACGTATTGATGTAGAAAATCCAAACCCTGGGAAGAGACCAGGACAAATACACTATCAAGATAATAAAAACAACAAATATTACTACGAACCATCTACTAATTCGTTTTATAGTGTTGATTCTTCAAAAAATAAAATACCTGCACCATCATCGGTAAATAACTTATTATCTGATCCGAAATTTAAGCAGGCAATAGACAAGGGCATGAAACAATATTTGGGGGAAAAATGATTAAATACAATCAGAAAATGGTTAGTTTTTTAGATGGATATGTCAAGGAAGAAATTGTAATACCAAAAGTTCTTGCTGAACTCTTAAATCTCGGATTCACAGTAAGTTCAAATGGTTGTGTATTTTTTTCTTCTCTATGCCCTGTAGCTAGTGTGTCAAGCGAAAATAGAATTAATGGTCATGCAAATTTCTTTGATAAGACAGAAGAGGAGTGTTTTTATAATGAAATAAGATTAAGTGACTATTTGGAAAACAATATTATAGATATTGCTCTAAAATTCGCTTCTCTTATTATTACTAAACTGGAACAAGACCTTCCCTCTTTTAAATTCGAACTTATTCTTGTATTTGATGACTTTGAAGGGGAAATCGATTCTGTTATTAAACTACATATGATGAGAGAAAATGAAGTATTATACGTTGATGTTGACTCTTTAGACGAATTTATTCAGCCTATACTTGTATTGCAAACCAAATAATCTATTAGATTAAAACCTTACTTAAATTTCCTACTTTAGAACCCAGCCAGAAAGCTGGGATCTAAAGTAGCCGGTGAAGGAAAAAGTTGCTTATCAGGCTAAAAAGTTGCATCGGGGTGTTATTGGCCAGGAGTCAAACCGTACAGGGAAAAACAGGTTGTAACTGGTTGAGTACCTTAGAAAAAATCGGATTCGTTGTCAGACTTCACGACAGATAAAGTTGTTGTTGAGAATAATCACTTAAGCGTTGACCAGAATCGCGCAAGGAGCGAAGAACTGGTCAATTGTCAGGGAGATAGCAGTTGTCGTGCGACTGTTAGGGATAAATCCCGGCAGGAATATGACCGGGTTCAGGCGCGGATAGCAACTTGTTCAGGAGCTGACCAGTGTGTTGCGGTTGCCAAAGAGCTGCGAGCATTACAGGGTGATTACAGTGCCCGGATGAGCGAAATTCAGGAAAAAGCCAGAATGCAGGGACTGGATTCCCTCACGCCGGCAGAAGTGCGGGAATGGGCTGATTTACGGGGTGCGATGTCGAATATTGATGCCTCCCGCAATTTAGTGCTCCATCGTGCCCAAGTCACCGGTGGCTCAGAAGAAACGACCCAGGAAATCGTGAAGATTATGGGGCAGACGGGGATTGCGGCGTCTGCGGGGGTTGCCGGAGGGATCAGTAAAGCTGGCGCAAAAGGGGGTAAGGGAAGTGCTATACCGGCTCCTGATCCTGTGACAACTAATAATGGATTAGTGTATAAATCAAACCCTAAACATACTCCAGGACAAATAGGTTATCACCATAATGCCGGGACTGAACCTAAAAATTCGATCGAATTGTTTGGCAATTCAGTTGCAAGTGGTAAAAAAAGATACGCATTGGATAGTAATGGTAATGTACATCAATTTGGGGTACCGTAAGGATTCCTGCGTAAATGAGTAACACGTGTCAATAACTCAATAAATTTTCATTTTTGCAACATCGTTACAAACCGTGAAACGGTCTGTGATTTTAAACTTCCCCATGGCATAACT
>NZ_PUJV01000039.1:0-24157 GCF_011189495.1 Photorhabdus stackebrandtii | reverse complement strand
TGGCAGCGGGTTTACCCGAACAACGGGCGTGGAGTTCGGCATGTAACCAGCGTGGAGCATGGTGGAATGCAGGTTCGAGCCACATGAACCAAGCGATAAAAGTGTCGCTACTCAGGAAAGCAGGCTTCCGATGGAAATGATGGTCTGGGCGATGACTGGAATGGCCTTGTTTCGCTCTCTGTCCATGAATCAGATTGTCTCTCATCTGGATATACTTCTTCCCGGCAAGCGTCCTTTTTTTCTTTTTCCAGGCAATCGGCACAATTTGCTCCGGTATAGACCCGATGCCCACGGCTTTTTTCGGACGGTCTTACAGTACTGACATGACGTAACCTGTCATTGGCCGGGCAAATATACAGGTCTTTCTCCGCATGATAAATAAACCGCGATTTTGGGTAGATTTTTCTTGGGCTCTGTCGGTCATTACCTTCAGGACAGAACAACAGGATCGCGTGTTTTTGAGTCTCAGCGATAACCTCATCATGAAAATAACCGGCATCCAGTAAGAGCGTTTTGGGATGACATCCTGATAGCTGATAGTGCTGAGCCAGTAAGTCAGCGATAACCCGTGTTTCACTGACGGGGTCGACTGTTTGGGCGACAATGATGCGAGCCTGGTTCACTAATACTGAGGGTTTGTACGCACTGGAAAATCCCTGTCCCCGTTTGAGTTTCTGGACCATCGCTTCCGGTTCTGTTGGGTTGATACGTAACTGGCTGGCGTCTTTACCGCTTTTTTCACGATTTTCTTGTCGGATTTGTAAGAGGGCGGCAGACTGTTCCAGTCGCCTGATTTTATCTTCTTTTTGGGGATTGGCGGGGGCGGTAGTTAAGGGGGTATGAATTAAGGTCTTTTTTCTCGCAAATGCGACGGGGGAGTTTTACCCTGCCGTTGGTGGTCAAAGTGATTGCGATCTGGCTGAAAGTCAGAATGTATGACAAAGAAAAAGGGCCTGGCGGATTACAGTCGCTGACCCGGATTGAAAATACGCTCTATAGCGCTTTTTTCGTCATGGTTTTCTGCTGTGCTCCGCTGATGAATGTCAGCCTTAGCACCCGCCTGCACGATGCGTCCCGTGCTAAAAGCTGCGGTACCTGGACACCCGGCGTGCCAGAGAAAAGCGGTTATGCACCAGTGATGTCCAGTCTGAACAATCAGACGGCGGAGGTTTCCGTCTGGTGGGCGGTGTGCACCGATTATCTCAAGGGCTGACACAAGCAGCGGTGGCATCCATTCCCTGCCAGCCGGATTTGCGGCAACTGCGTGTTGAGGTACAGCACACCCGTATCAGCAATCCGGCACTGGCAGCTGAGTTACAGGATTTCACCCATGATTGTTATGCCTTGGCACTTTACCAATGGAAGCAACGTGATCGTCGAGGGCAAGCTACTGATCCTGCTGTTCTGTTAGCCGGCGATTACCATACGCTGCAATCACGCCCCCCAGAATGGCGTTTCTGTGGAACTAAATGCGTGACAATGGTCGGCCGAAGACCGGGCAAGGTGGATATCCCAGCTGCAAAGTCTGGTGGTCAATGGCGAAAACGGGACTGAGAACCCGGGTGCTGGCATAGGCCGATTCAGGTTTGTGGCTGCGCTTATCGGCAGCACTGAAAATGACGGAAAAAAATACGCGCGAGTATAAAGAAGCGGTGATCCACTGTCTGGTCAGCCCGGTGAACCTGACGGTTTCTTAGGAGAGGCAGGTGTATGCCGGGTATGGTGGCAATGAGGATCCTACTCTGTTGGATGGCTCCCCCCGGATAGGTGCATCCGTAGGTGCACTGTTGGGGGGCTTGCTAGCTTACCCAATGTTTGATGCCGTGCGACAGGCACTGCCGATGATGCAGGCGGTGATTCTGAATATCCATTTTCTGTGTTTTTATATTTCATATTGGAATTGCATTAACTCAATATATATGATGTATATCACAAAGAAGCAAATGGCTTAATGTCATTTAATTCAAGGTGATTTACACTGAAAGCGCTATACTTATCATGTCTATTTACATTAACTCTTTTGTATCTGGTAGTAGACGATTTATAGAAGCCTCAATGGTCGAACCCATTGAGGCTTCGCCATTTATGATAATGAAAATAAATAGAATTGGACCCGATTTACCTATTAAGTTTAGCTATTCCGCTATTGAATTAATAGTGAAAACGGTTAGATTGTAAAACCTTTAATATATTCTAAAATGGTTCAGGGAAAGTGATGGTCGATACCGATAAAAATGATAAGAGAAAGAAAAGTCAAAAACAATCCAGTCATTTTATTCCTTACAAAACGACATATGATTTACGTTTAAATAAAAGAGAGTCCAAATTAATCAACATACTGATGCAGGTCCAGGGCTATGAATATGGCTTTTTTACGGTGTTAGGAGTCCGCCCTTTATCGCAACGGGGTGACCATAAAAACAGTGCTATCTATGTCGTGCGATGCCGATGTGGTAAATATGCTGTCAGGACACTCAAGGCGATCAAAAATCCGGCTAATGTTACTGACATGTGTGAGCATTGTCTTCACCTGTACAACCTGAGGCGCAGAAAAATCTTTCACACTGAAGGAAAAGATGTCGATTTGTCAGAATTAACCGGCATTAAATATAAAAATCCTTTAGAAATTAAAGAATAAAGGAATAGTATTGTGCTTCAGTATTCGATCCCAGGAGTGCGTGAAAGCCGCTGGTTAGATATCATAGCACTGACATTGCCCCGTCTGAGACACACGCGCTACCATCTGAATGTGATTACCAGTGATCTGATCGCCTGTTCTGTGGGGCACTTATGCAGCAACAGCTTCTGTTAAATAGCGATCCGTTTCTTCACATGATTTTATTCCCGGGTATCAATTTTCAAATCGGGTTTTTAAATCATCATTCATGCAATTTCCCCTTTCTTCCCTTTTGTTGTCTGACAGGCCAGTTGCAGCAGTTCGGCCTGTAGGCTCCAGGTTTCTTCCTGCGAATCTTTCAGCGCCGATCGAACCTTTTATTGCTGGCAGAATAGGAGGCATCAGCTGCTCACCAGGTTTTTTTCTGCTGGCATTTTTTCAGCATCGCGATCGACTACTTTCACGTTGCACTTGCCACAAATCATGTTCAGTGAGGGTTTCCCCATAAACGAATCGCCGCACTTTGGACACTCCCACTTATGCCGTGTTTTGGCCTTAGCTGATACTGCAATAGCGAGATTATTGGTTTCTGGTGCGCGAACTGGCGCAACCAGAGCCATTGAAAGCAAGCTTTCCGTGACTTCACTTTCTGTTTCGCTTGCGTCTTGAGTAATAAAATATAATCATTTGATCGCTAACCTGGTGATTTTTCACTACGCATCACATCAATCGTTTTGGTTTATCAGAAGTGAAAGAACGCCATCCACTTCCTGCAAACTGGAGAGCATAAAAAAGTGTATGATAGACCGGGTAACTCATTCAAGCTCTCTGATAAGCACGTTTAGATGCTCATTTTATCGCTCAATGAATAAAGTACCCCAAGGTTTTTTATGCTCTCCTATTTTAAATAATCAGAGGCCACTGGTAACTTACAGTAATTGTTTTCATTGGCATAATATAAAATTTAATAATTTGAATAGTCAATAAAAATTAGGGAATTGTCGTTGTGAGATAAAAGAGTTTTATCCTGACAAATTAAATTATACTCATTGCAGATTTCATTGAATAATATAACCGATGATGTATTCCTTCTTTCAATAAGAAGACATAACCCATTATTATAATATCGAATGGGAGTACAGAATCCGTCTCCTTCAAATAATTTTACTGTTTCATAGTCGAAAAAATTGAATCGATAAATAGAGTTTTTTTCACTAATTCTGGTATAAGTAAAGCTTCCTTTAATCAGGCAATAATTTCCTAATATGTCATCTATTTCCATTAAAATATGATTATTACGTAATAAAATAAAGCTTAGACAATCTCTTCCATCAAAAATAGCTACCAAAGCCAATAAGCCTGATCGAATAGTAACCATTGTTTCTAGTTGAACACTTTTATAATATGATAGCAAAGGAGCCAGAGAAAAAACAATTCTATTTAAATAAATATTATAGAGATTATTATTTTTAATTTTAACCAGTTTATTATCAAATGTTGCAGAATATATTCTGCAAGAATTTTTTATGTTCTCAGATGTTACTATTTCAAATTTTGATAATGTTTGCTGCATATTCGATATCATCCTCAATATGAGTCGACATTAATACTGTCTTACCCTGTTCAATTTTTTTATTTACGATACATTTAAGGATTTGTCTGTTACTAACACTTAACCCAGAACTTGGTTCATCAAGCACAAATAATTCTGCATTATGGAATGAAAGTAGTAGGCTAGCCATCAATAATTTAATCTCTCCTACACTGCATTTGCTAGCTCTGGTATTTCCTAATTTTTCTAACAATTTAATAACGGCTGGATGAAAATCCTTTCCCAGCTTTGAAAAGCTTCTGTTGGTCATCAATAAAGAATAGTAATCAACGAGTTCTGTCATCGTTAAGGTATAGGGAACATAGAGTTTCTGTGGCATATAAATAATATCTTGTGTAGATATACTCTTATTAAATACACCTCCATTCAAATTATAGACACCACAAATAATATCAAAAATAATGGATTTACCCACTCCATTTTCTCCAACAAGGAAATTAATACAACCTTGTTTAATATCTATATTTATTCCCGATATTATTGTCTTGTCATCTTTTTTGTAATATCCATTTCTGATATTTATAATAGATTTCATTTTATTACCTCCCTTCATAAGATTGAATGTTCAATTTTATTGTGGCAACTAGTCCAATCAGAGAAAATATCATCAAAGGAAAGATGGAAGTGATAATCTCACCATCATTCAACATATTGACAATAAATGAATTTGTGTTATAAATTGGATTAATTATGTTGATATAAATACCAAAAATATTAAAGTTAGAAAAAGATAGCATAGTAAATAGCATTAACATCATATTACATAATGTAGAGATATCTATGCTTCTGATTTTTAATATCATTAATGCTTGGCAAACTAAAAAAACTATAGGAGATATTAATAAAACTGAAGATAAATAACCTATAGACAGGAAAATAAAATCATTCTTCAATACGATTGCAAGGTAAATAGATATACTAACAAGAATAATTATCAGATTTGAAAAATAGATAGAAATTAAATGATTAAATAAAGATCGTTTAGACTGAATAAAGGTTTTCAAAAAACCTGATTCACGTTGTCCAATAACCTGAAGTGTACCTCCATACAGATAAGAGCTGAAAACAATATATCCCAAAAATAATAATGCATTTTCCTTGGTATAAGAAAATATCATGTAAAGTATTGTAGGAAGACCTATTGTCCAAAAGAAAGTTAATGGCATTCTGATTGCTTGTAAGATTTGATAATAAGTTAGTTTAATCATATATATCTCTATGGAAATGGTATTTCAATTTTTCTTATTTTTTCTAAATTAAATTTAGCTTTACAATAAATTGGTATTTTTGAAGTGTTTACACTACTCATATGTAAAAAAAAGTCAGGGGAAAGTATTTTTGTAAAATAAAAACCATGTTTTGTCATTTTTTCATAGGAATAAAAACGCGCGCCAGATATTTTTAATGAATGATAGAAATCATCAAAAGAATATGTTTTACATAATCTTGGGTCAATATTGTTTAATTCTTTTTGGTAATTGTTAGTTATGCCCCATAGAAGCTCTGTTTCTTTGTTATTATAGGAAAGAAAATTTATTTTATAATAATCTAATCCAATATTTTTGACTCCATCTAAATTGTTATAAATAAATAGATAGCTCTGCCACATTTCATTGATGAGTTTGTTAACTAGATCATTTATAGATAGTGAACAAGCCGACGAAACTGAATATTTTACACCGATGTCTGATGTGAATATCATAATACCGGAATAACAAGATAGATTTTCAATAGTATTGATCAATAACTTTATTTTTCCTGAATATAAGAATCGAGAAAACAAATCTCTGTGATGTCGATTGCAGAGTGCCAATGTTTGTTCATTTGATAGATATCCAGAGTAACATTGTGTTTGCCAGGACAATATCATGGATTGACGTTCAATAAATTCTAAAAATGCAGATAAACGAGAATGATTGATACTTTTTCCCAAAGCTCCGCCTGAGCTATCACGAAAATGTTGAATAGTGTCTCGCGATGAATCCAAACTGACTAATGAACGGGGAATTCTTATGGTTTTATCTGAAAAAAAATTCTTAGCCGTGATATATTCAAGGCTTTCAAACTCATTATCAAAAGGAATTAATAGTTGTTCTTCTTGACTTAACTCTGCACTTGAGAAAGTTCCTTCCGAAACAATATCATTATACATAAATTCTCTTTCAAGATATTCTCCAAGGGCTGAAATTTTACTGCTGATACCTATCGAGCAAGAGCTTCCAGCCGTTTGAGAATTGTGCTCAGTAAAATAACATAGATTTCCATAATAAGATAATGTCAAGGGTATTTCTCTTGCTATAAATGGTGCATTATAATCTATTATCATTTTTTATATCCAAAATGTTGAACTAGAATTGGTTTAAATACTCTTGGATTGAGCTTTAATCCACAGAGTAACCTATGGTCATCAAATTCAGCACTTTCACAACTATAAATATTTTTATCAGAAAAAACTTCTCTTAAAATATGATGTATTGCCCCAATTTCTATCATAGAATTTCTGAATCCTCTCTCTTTATATTTAAATATAGATTTAGGTGTATTAATGACAGTAATTACCTGAAACGAAGATGATTTAAAGTAAGAATCATCACTCATTATATAACTTTTGAGCTCGCAGGAATCCATTTCTGAAATCAATACTAGTTTACCCATGTTATTATCTAAATAATAATAACCACTTTTCAAGTTTTCTGGCGCATTAAAAATACAATGTGAGTCAATTGCTATAAATATTTCGGTAGCATAAAGTCCTCCTGCTGACGAATATTCTCTTCGACCATTATAGTCTGAGGTCATCGCGTTTGAAAGACACTCAAGTAACAATTGATAATCAATTTTTTTATCCGAGAAAGAACGACAGCTAGGTGGGCGACGTATAGCCTTCTTTCTTTCAGGCATATTTAGCTCAGGTAAACTTAATCCCAAGCTGAAATCCATATTGCTAAATTCAATTTTTTTTAATAATTCAATAGGTACATTTTCATTAATCCCAAGCACTTTACCATTCCACTTTGGTAATGTTGTTGATTTATAAAAAACCTCTATGTTATGCTCTACTTCGTGAGATATATAACTAAATAAATCACAATACGTTTTATTATCAATATAAGTCATAGTTATGAACATCCACAGCTATCATTCCAGTACATTTTAGATTTATGGGTAATCAATTCTTTTATGTGAAAAATATATGACATAAAAGGAGAAATAGATTTTTGATTATTATTGTAACCAGAAATAAATCTTGTCATAATGATACTATATAAAATGCTCGATATATATTGTTTATCATTTTGCATAAGTTCTCTTGAGGAAAGTGAACCAAAATCATTCTTCATCATAAATGAAAAAAATTGTTGCCATTCATTTTTTGCTTTAACATTAGAAGTATAATCACCGATGACGTTATAAAAATGGCATTTTAGGCAAGGGGTATGATCTTTTTGAGATACTAAATGAGAAATATTCAATTGTTCATTGGTTAAAAAAGCCCCCATTAAATAATCGCTATTCTGTTCTTGATTTAGATTATCTAGATATTCATTTATATCCTGATAGAGTAGAATTGTTAGAGAATTTCCAGTGTCTGATTTGATACTTTCAGTAAGTAATTTTCCAATATTGTTATCAATGTCACTTTTAATGATAATTTCAGAAATGGAATATTTCTCATCTTGAGGTATGAGTATTTCATATGGACAATTTTTAAATTGAAAATGTCGCAATAAATTTGAATTTATAATGGAACCATTATACTTAGATACCATGGACAAATAATTTTTATGTTGCTCACTAAACTCATAACATTCTTCTCCATCATTAATAATTTTATTTTCCATGTCTACATTAAATGGCCGTACATAATAATACATATTCCCTCCTAATAGACGTACTAAGAAAGTTATCATAAACTTAATGTAACTAGTTTTTATCTTATTCTCTGTTATTAAATAAATACTCAAGTTATATAAATTTGATGGATAATTATGTCCGTGTTATTTTTAATAAAATTAACCATGACTCATTATTAGCATTAATTTAAATCTTATTAAAGTGATACTGTCAGTCCATTTTTTTAAATCAAATAAAACTTATTTATTTCTTGGTAGACAGTATCAGCTAATTATTTAGTTATAAATAGTCACTCTCTCTTAGTGGATAAAGTGAGACACTATTTTGAATAGATATTTAATTTACTGCCTTATACCAAGATAATGCCGCCACCACCACCACCGCCACTACATGACGACGAGCTCCCACCACCACCACCTCCTCCTCCTCTTGCTTTTGTATTAGTTGAATAAATTACTTTTTTCATATTAGCACCCTCTTTATTTAATAAAAATCTTACAAAGTTCCATGTTTTCATGAAATCCTATTCTTTATTAAGAATTTTCTTAACCAAAATTAACCAGATAAAAATCCAATAGAAAACTTCATAGTTATACGAATAAATTATGTTATAATTATAAATAAAGATATTTATAACATATTTTTCGTATCATAATGCCATATATGATTTATTTTATAACATGGCGAAAGCCCATCTTCACCACATGATGAAGAGCATCCTCCACAACATGATGATGAACCACCTTCACTGCATGAACAGGCCCCACCGCCAATACTATTAATAAGTCTTGATTTTGCATTAAAAGAGTATATTACTTTTTTTATATTGTTTTTCATTTTTATTATAAACAGATAAGTATAATGAAACCAAGAAGAAACATATTCATATTTATGAATAATTTCGCATATTTAAATTTTACAAGCAAGTTTATATTATGATTATTTGTATTGAATTTTGTAATTCTTATTATATTTATGGTAACTATAATCACTAATTAATTAGGAAGTATTAAAGTTTTATAAGTCATAATGAAATGGACATCTCCAAAAATAGGGTTATCGGGTCGCGCAAGGGAACTTCCCCCCTGCGCTCCCACGGAACCGGACGTGACAGTCTCCCGTCATCCGGCTCTTGTCGTTGACCGTTCACGTCGCGTACAAATTTCCCAGTGTGCAAACAGGCCGGGCTTAGCGCTTTGTATCCTTCTTAACCATTCATATTAACCATTCATATGCCTGAGCCAGGCTACCGTGTACCCGCTTATATTTGCGGGCGACCCATTTAGCAAGGTGCAGGTCTACATGACTGGCTATACAGTTCATTGCTGAACGATAAAAGCGCCCATAGTACTTAACCCAGCCCCGTAACATGGGATTGAGCCAACGGGCCATTACTTCCAGCGACAGCGGAGTTTTGTGACTCAGATCCCAGCCCCGTACTGTCTGCCGGATTGCCTTCGCAGCTCTGGCGCTCATTGCTGGCAGGAAATTCACCGACAGCTCTCCTTCTTTCGAGACCGACTTTCTTGGCCTGAACGTGTAACCCAAAAAGTCGAAGCTGATTTCAGGATATGCTTCCGTTCTTTCCCTGTCCTTGCAGTAGACAACTTCCGTCTTGCCCGGACTCATCTCCAGCTTACACCCCGCCAGACGCTTTCTGAGCCTGCCACACATCATCATTGCCTGCGCATGACTCTTGCAGTGGATGACTATATCATCAGCGTATCGCTCAAACCGGACGACGGGGAATTCCCGTTTCATCCACATATCGAATGCATAATGCAGGAACAGATTAGCAAGCAACGGACTAATCACGCCCCGAACGCAAAAGGTAATTTTATCTTCGAACGAATGATCTCATTTGATCGTTCATATTTTGTCCTTGATTCACGTCTTAAAAGGTAATATTTTTATGTCTTATGTCGAGATCAACAAATATACAAAAAGCGGAACGTCTCAATATGGCTCATGGATTGCTCGCTCACGGGCTGAGTGTGGCGGAGGCTGCCTTGTCATTGTCACGTCAGTTCGAACTATCCCGACGTCAGGCTTATCGCTACGTCGAAGAGGCAAAAAAGCTCAACAGGCCAATGCCGGCGGTCGAGCCCACGGCGGCCGTGACATTCAAGTTACCGTCAGGTCTGGTTGCTTCAGTTCGATCCCGCGCATTGGCAGAAGGCACGACAATCAGCAATCTGGTTGCCCATGCATTGCGCGTGTTCATTGGCGAAGCCAATGGCAACTGAACGGGGGGATACAACGCGCTGTGTTCAGCTTGGGGTACCGTAAGGATTCCTGCGTAAATCAGTAACACGTGTCAATAACTTAATAAATTTTCATTTTTGCAACATCGTTACAAAACGTGAAACGGTCTGTGATTTTGAACTTCCCCATGGCATAACTCTTTGAAGCGGATAAGAGATAAATATCCAGCGTTTAGCGCGTGTAATAGCTACAAAAGCGCTATTAAGTTCTTCTTCAAGTTCTTTCTTGGTATTAGCTCGATAATCTGGAAATACTCCCTCATACATACCGGGGTAATGGGAGCGAAGCTACAATATGACGACATTTGTCTTAGATGGGACTCTGAGCGACAACAAACCATGATCAGCTTAACGCCTCAAATATCATGTCCATCGAAAACCCCTTGTACTGGAGGTAGCGAATCTGTTTGTTTTTTTGTTAAGACGATAATTCGCTGTTTATATTGGAATTAAGTAGCATCCTATTTGTCGATAAAACCAGATCTCTGGGCCGGGATATTGTCTGTGACATATATTAATGCTAATGTACGCATACGTTAACATTAATTAAGGAAAATTCACATGGAAGAGTCAGCAACAGAGCAGGCCAGAGCCTTTTTTTACAGGAACGAATGCTACACGGCAGATAAGCTGGAAGCGGATTACCATGCCGAACTTGAAAAATACAGTGACGACACTTGGGAAGCACCTCAGCGTGCGGCCCGACTCGCTGCCGCAGTAAAGCGTTACAAAACTTCTGAAATGCTGCGATTCATCTTAGACACCGTCGCGCCGGAAGCCGATCCAGATTTAACCCCGCTGGTCGTGAAGCGGTTATGTAACGCGTTATTTGGCAGGACAGGGAGCCAGGCCATTATCGTTTCCGTCTTCGGTCAGAAGGGCCGCGTTCACCGCAGCGCTGACAGCGCACCCGATATCATAGAACAGGTTGCCGCCAGATATCGCCCCGCCGCACAACGTTACTGGATAACCACCCTGGCGAATATTGAGAGGGTAAAGCGAGGTTATCAGGCGAAAATCAGGACGTCCAGAAATACCGGGGCGGGATGACCCATCTAAATACTAATGCTAATGTATGCATACATTAGCATTAGTATATAAACTGAACAATTTAGGTCATCCGCTAAACGTACAATAATTTCCGATCTCCAAGCTGACCCCTTTATACGGAGAGCATAAAAAAGTCTGGGGCACTTGAGTTGTTTGGTTTAGCGGGACGGTTTGTTACGCCATTGACCCGGTGCCATGCCGATACCCAAACGGGGAGAGCATAAAAATGTGTGGGGTATTTATGTGGCAAAGCAGCTAAAGAAGCCACTTTAATGTATAAGTATTCATGGGCCGATAATGGGTAATAGTCCGGTTGAATTGCCCACTTTACCGCTAAATAACTCAAGTGCCCCAGACTTTTTTATGCTCTCCCTGTAGATTATCCGGCGACTCTGGTAAATGAACTGCCCGTTTAGTCGTTGCTTATAAATAATAAAACACATTCTTCAAAAAATGAACTTTGAAAGTAAAAAATAAAAACATAGGATAATTTCATTGTACGATTGTTTAAGTTTTCGCACAATGCAGGGCGTATTTTTTCGAGTTAAATCAATAAGTGAGGTTATATATGTCCACAGGTATTGTCACTTTCAAAAATGATTGGGGTGAAGATATTTCTTCCATTACAATTCGCCATCGTAGAAGCAATGACCCAAATAAACAAGAGCAAGAGACGCTAAATAATATCCGTTCAGGAGAAACGGCTGAGAATGTACTGAAAGTTACTTATGAAACAGGTTCAGGTTCGCCATATGATTATTGGTGGGTAAAGTTTATTACATCCAGTGGTCGGCTGTATACAATGAAAGACAATTTCTATTGTTCTATTGGTAGTAATGATAATGGTAATGTCACATTGAGAATCGATGGAGCCACTCAAGAAATGTATGTGACTTTCTCAGCTTCTAGTGGATGCGAGGTATCGATTTACCCATCAGTGCTTATCTTCGTTGATGAGCAAAAAGAAATTCACATTCCAGAAAGAATGGTGTAACAGTTTTACTGTCCTGGCCTCTCTAGTGCTTTAGGGGACTTCTGTCCCCTTGAGCTTTATTCGAAATCAACTTGTAGCTGTTCAGAGCTGAGTTTGTAAAGGAAAATATATGTTAAAGATAACCAAAAATATCTTCTTTGGAAGAAATAACCCATTCGGAATAATTCATGAGCCTCAGGCATCTAATATCCTAAAATATATCTCTAGCAATCAAGATGCCATAAATATATCTCCTAATATTCTCTTACCCGGATTTGTGGGGATTACAGTTGAGATTCTCGACCATACATCCGCGCTAAAATTTGGACTGCCTATGGTTTTTGACGTCTCTGATGGACATGCAAAAGACATATCAGCCAGCCGAAAATTGGGGCAACTTCTTCTAAATGAGGCTGAAGTAACACTTTCAAATGAATCCGAAACATTCAATTCTTGCGGACAAATGCTTAGAAATGTCTCATATAATTCCTCAGATAAAGCCCGGCGCGATTCCCAAGAAACGCATTTTAAGAGTGGTATGACACACGGAAGTACCGTCCAATATGCAACATATAATTCCGCATGGTGGAATGACCCTGCACACTTGAGAGGCAATAATTGCTACGCATACGCATGCAACGTAAGGACAGATGGTAATACTCAGAGCAGCTGGCCTCACCCCGGTTTTTGCCAAAAAAGCAAAATCCCAGAATCTAATGAAGAACTTCTAGAAGGCGTGAGAAACGATCGTATTATCCGCCTTGAAGAAGGGATGAATCCCGTAAACGGAAGCAATGAAAGCCCCGCGTGGATAGTAGGGTTGGCTGCTGGTATTCCCAATAATGAGGAAACATGGGATTATCATTGGTACAGGAAAGTATGGCATGGGAACAACTCGGATAGCTATTATTGGGGCCATAAACCTGGCGCATCAATGGCGACCTACACAGATGACGTAGAAGAGGATGCGAAAAAGCGTGGGTATGACTGGTTAGGGTATTTCGCAATTCAGAATGTTACAATTTGTGCTAGTATGTAGTACTTTGGTTATACTCGGCATAGCCGCTTGAATTCGAAAACCGTTTATTAGGGTATGCCAAAATGAGACGGCAGATCTTGTTGAACTACGAGAGCATAAAAAAGTCTGGGGTACTTGAATTATTTAGTGGTAAAATGGGCAACTCAACCGGACTATTTATCCATTATCGAGCCATGAATACTTATACGTTAAAGTGGCTTCTTTAGCTGCTTTGCCACATAAATGCCCCACACTTTTTTATGCTCTCCTAGCCGTTTTACTACCAGCGGGGTGAGATCCAGCTCGTTTTTAAACGCAATATCGAATATAAAACAGAGCATCTGAGAAGTTTTGTAGTTTTTGACAGTAGCGCTTAGACGCGCAGCGCGTTGTGGAGCTTCCCATTTATCATCACTGTATTTGGTAATTTCTTCCTGGTAACCAGACGCTAACTGCTTTATTGAGTAGCGATGATATTTGTTAAAATATCCCATAGCCTGACATACAGATTCTTTTAGATCCTCTGCCATAAAACACCTTCATTAATGAATTATCTGAACAACTAATTTATTAAAGGCCGAAGATGGTTAACCTCCGGCCTTAGCTACGTTTCCGTCACTCCATCATACGAAGAAGGTTCGGATCAGTTCCAGAAGCGCGATTAACACTTTCAGAACCATGATTGCTTTATCAATAAAAGCACCCATGCGTTTCTCCAGATTAACTGGAGGGAGACACCGTTGTTTACTCTTACACTGCCTGTCACAACGGTTTTCTCATTGTTAGATGAAGAATGACTCCATCCGGTTGGAGATACCAACTCCGCACTGGAACATAAAGAACCCGAATAACCAATCGGGTTTTTTTACGTCTGTAGTTCATCAAATTTCTTGTTCATACCGTTCAACGCGGATGCGTTGACCAACGGCTCAATGCCGTCGCCGGCGTTTCCGCGTAGTTAATATTTTCAATAAGTTAGTTATTTTTTTCGTAATAAATAAGCGTCAATATTTTTGAATCGTTTAACGGCTTACGTGTGCTGCGTGAAATCTGAAGAAACGGAAATTATCCAGTTTCATACTTTTTGATAGATTTAAATTCGACCAAATCGTTCGATTCGTTTATATTGTTTGAATCATAACATTATTCAATGAGGGGATTATTATGGATGCTCTTTCTGCCAATGAAGCCAGAACCCAGTTTGGCGACATGCTACTCAAAGCACAACGTGCCCCAATCCAAATAAATAAAAACGGAAAACCCGTCGCGGTGGTTATCTCAATGGAGGGGTAGTGACCGGGTAGCTGCGATAACCGCCAACTTTTAAGCGGCCACTTCAATGGGCAGTCTCGTATTCATATCCAGCTCAAATATCCCATAAGGATTCACATGGGAGTAGATCAACGGCGTCAATGCCCTAAAATCCTCCCGTTTCATCCGTGACAGCCAGTTTGGCTCGTTAAGTACCTGCTGGATCATTAAGGTGTTCACGTATACCAGAGAGATCTGCAATAAATGTAGTGCCAGCACCGATAGTTCTTGATCTTCCAGCCGGTTGGTTGCGACTTCACCGCCTTTGCCGTAGAAGATGAAAGAATTTGCACTGTTCCAGTTTTCGACGACATTCAGACCTTCGTGGATCTCCTGACGAAGTTCTTCGGAGCCAACATATCGACACAGAAAAATGGTTTTGATCACTTTGCCCAGTTCGGCAAGCGCCTTGTACGTGGGATGTTGGACATTGTTTCGAGTGAAGCGGCGTAGTAGGGCTTCTGGATCGGCGGTACCCTGCTTGAGCGCGGTCGCATATTTGATCATCTCGTCGTATTGCTGGATGATCAGTTCCCAGTTGATGGGACGTGTCAGTATTGGCTCAAGGTTTGGGTAATCACTGGGTTTATCATCGCCGGGCCGATAGAGTTTTTGGCTGGCAATGGCCTTGAGGCGTGGCAACAAATCGAATCCCAGCAAGTGAGAGAAGGCAAAGGCGACCTCACTTTGGCCATGACTATCGACATACTGCCGGTCAATCTCCATGTCCGTGCAGTGACGTAAAACGCCCTCGATCATGGCGGCCACTTCCGAAGAAGAACAACGCTTGAGCTGGGAGTAGATGCAGGTTGATTTCTTTTCCACATGCCAGTAAATCATGACGCCACGGCCACCGTAACGAATGTGCCATTCGGTCATCAAGTTTTGATCCCAGGAGCCAAACTTCTTGGAGTCCGAGGCACAGGATGTTGTGCCTTCGCCCCATATCGAGGGATTGCGGGCAGTAAAAATCGCGTTGGCAACCTGGCCAATGGCGTTGCGCAATGCGGCTTTGTGAATAAAGCGGCGACGCACATTAAGCAGTTCTTTGTAGCTGATCCCATGACGGCTGCCACTGACCCGTTTTAATCCGGTGTTGGTGCCCATACCATAGAGGCAGAGCAATATCCGCTGCTGTAAACTTTGACGGTCGAGGTTTTCCCTGTCGGCCACGGTCTTGAAATGGTCGCTGAACCCGATCCGCAAATCGGCTTCCTTCAGGACATCGAGCAGGCTGGTCATGGGCCATCGACCGGTAATCTCGCGTTTCAGGTAGGCCAGATTCATAGGCTCCTGTTGCGGGGTGAGCGGCGTAATGGATATCCGGTTTTTACCCTGGGATAAGATCCGAACCTTGCGATTTTTCGGCATCTCCCGGTCAAGGATTTCCAGTGCTGTCCCCATTTCGCTACGCAGTTGCTCAACAAAGGCGGTTGCGTCGGTAGTCTGGCCGAGGTCCTGGTAATAGTTTTCGCGGTTAGTATCGAAGTCCAGCGGGAGATCGTCATCAGGGTTACGGTAACGGTCGGCATCCACCACCCAGATTTCCTTGCAGCGCAAGCGCTTCCGCAACGCCTGCAAGACGCAGATTTCGTAGTTGATCCGGTTGATGCGCTTTTCGCCCTGGTTGTCCTCAATGACAATATCGCGCCATTTGGGCTGGATAACCCCGTCCACCGGAATTGTGTCATCGAGCTTGATATACCGCTGGTTGCTGGCCTGATTTTGTTTCAGCCAATCCAGGGCATCCAGAACCGGGCGATGCTGGGTGTTGTTGGAGCAGAAGGTCAGCGCCGCCAGAATCCTGGGTAACATGCGCCGGTAATGATTGCTGTAGGATGAACGGAGGATCTTATGCACCTGCTGCTGATAAGCGGGCCCAGATGACTTGTACTCTTTCAGCAGGCTTTTCAGCGTATCTTCCCCGGCAACGGGATATACCACTTCTTTCACCAGACCGTTGGGATTATCCAGTACCGCTTCCGCTATGCGAAATAGCAGCGCTGTTTTGCCGTGTACTTTCTGAAAATCACTGAGCAATGTTTTGACCAGTTTGCGCTCGGCGCGAGCTGAGAGGCGGTGGACGATCTGAATAAACAGCTCAATCAAGTCGTCGATGATTTCCCGTTGCCGCCAATACAGGAAGATTGCGTAAAGTCCGTAGCGGATGGTTTCAGGGTGCTGCTTCACCTCCCAGGCGCTCTCGCTGTTGACGCGCTGCCGGTAGCGTTGCAGCACTTTGGCATTGAAAGAGGCGAAGGTATCGATAGGCAAGTGCAGTGATCGAATAAAGGAAAGCTTTTCGACTTCCTTCAACACACTATCCAGCCCTACGTGCCCCGGATCAGCTTTGATATCGCCGAAATTCACCGTGTCTTCAACGCCATCCAGGGATTGCTCCATTAGCATCTTGCTTGCTGGTGACAGGCAACCAGCGAAGTGCTCATACAGCTTGAGTTCAAACTGCTGATAGGCCGAGCGCACCAAGCGATCAAGCTCTTTGCCTGCCGGACATTCCACCTGGTGTTTCTGGAACCACTCGAAAGCGGATTCAGTGGCATCGGCAATATCCGCTCCATGCGGATAGAGGCTGTCGATCAGCCAGTCTGAAAAAGCAGTCTTGTCAGCGGCAGACACGCGCCGGATACCCAAGAATTCGAGAATTTCTCGCCGGTGTCGCGTACCGGAGCGTCCCAGCCAGTCGTACTCATGGGTCTGATCCACGGTGATTTCCAACTGGTCAGCCAGGTAATGCAGGGGCGTTTCCGGGATGTCGTTGGTTGAGAAAGGGAAACGTCCGGTGTTCTGGTAATACTTGAGTTGCGCAACAAACGCCAGGTGGTTCCTGGCCGGTTTGGTCTTGAGCAACTGGGTTTCCTCGAACTTTAAACTCCAATGCTCTGCAAGTTCATCGACATCCCAAATTCGTTTCATTGGCCATCATTCTCGTTATTATCGGACTTTAAATAGCGGTAAAAGGTGGAGCGGGAAATATCCAGCGTCTTGCAAATATCGCCTATTGAGTAACTTGGATCGGCGTGCATCTGCTTAAGCAACTTAATGTTTTTTGGCTGATCCAATGACTTGGGACGACCACCTTTCTTGCCTCGGGCGCGTGCCGCTTCCAATCCGGCGTTTGTCCGTTCCCGGATCAGATCACGCTCAAATTCAGCCAAGGCACTGAAAATATGAAACACCAGTTTGCCGCCGCTGGTTTGCGTGTCGATGGCTTCCTGGAGGCTGCGAAAGCCAATACCTTTTTCTTTGAGGTCGTTAATGGACTCGATCAGGTGCTGGATGGATCGGCCCAGGCGATCCAATTTCCAGACCACCAAGGCATCACCTTCCCGCAAAACCATTTCGGCATCTTTGAGACCGGGTCGCGCTGTCTTGGCACCGTTGGCGATATCCGTGAAGATTTTGTCGCAGCCAGCTTCTTTCAACGCCTTAATTTGCAGATCCAGGTTTTGAGACGGGGTTGAGACGCGAGCATAGCCAACTAGCACAAAAATTGCTCCTGAAAATGTGTCATAATCCGTTCGGAGAGATAAATATTGACATTTTGTTTTTGAGATGAGTATTGAAACACAAAAACACTTGGTTTCACAGAAAAATTAGCGGCGGTCGCAACTGTGCAAAAAACGTTCGTATTTGACATTATTAATGTACGCCTTCATTGTGTACACTTTGCTAACAGGCACACTTTGATGTACAATTTTAGTGTGTACAAATTAGGAGAGCTTAACCATGCCTCAAATCCCTGTAGAAACTAATGACCGTATGTCGCTACGTATAGCTTCAGACGAAAAGTCGCTGTTAATGCGTGCAGCTGTTTTACAGCACACCAACTTGACTGAGTTTGTGCTCCGCAATGTGATGTCAGTAGCACGGAAGATTATCGACGAGAATGAGCGACTGGCGCTGACCGAAAGAGACAGTCTGCATGTTCTGGATCTGTTAGATAATCCGCCAGCCCCCAATGATAAATTAATGGCCGCAGCATTTGCCATGCCGAAACAATCATGAAACAACCAATCTGGCACGAAGAACCCATTGGCAAACATCATGATCGCGGTGCTTTCGATTGTGGAGATGGGGCATTGAATCAATTTCTATATCGACACGCCCGGCAGAGCCATGAAAAAGGTGGGGCAAAAACCTACCTTGCTATTAGCGAGCACAATGAAAAGATATTGGGTTACTACAGCCTAAGTCCCGCCTCCATTGCCTATGAACGAGCACCGGAGGTGATTAAGCGCGGCCTGGCTCGACATGATGTGCCGGTATTTCGGCTTGGCCGTCTGGCTGTAGATCTTTCAGTACAGAGTCAAGGACTCGGTGGTCAGTTATTGCTTGCAGCTGGGCGGCGTTGCTTGTTGGTGGCTGCTCAGGCAGGCGGCGTAGCATTGTTGATTGATGCCAAGAATGAACGTGTTGCCGAATGGTATGCCAGCTATGGTGCTGTTCCGCTATTGGATGCCCGTCTATCTTTACTGTTACCATTCAAAACAATACATGCCGCGCTGACTACTGCGGGGAAACTGTAACCTATGATTGGTATCAACCACCAAATGATACCCTTAAAGTTGGCGGCTATCGCAGCTACCCGGTCACTACCCCTAGCCTGCTGAGATTCTGTTCTGGGTTGAACGAATCGCATCGATGGCCGTGATGCAGCCTCACAGATAGCTTCGGCATCAACGAAATCATTTTTGTTGGTTTTAACGAACGGGCGGACAAACTGCGGTGATATCAACTTTGGTGAATGTCCCAGCTCGGCCAACCTGCGTGCCATAAAGTGAGAACCACCACAAGCTTCCATTGCAATGGTTGTTGCAGGGCATGTTGCCAGAAATTCAATGAGCTTTGACCTGCTAAACTTTTTACGATAAATCGCTTTCCCGTGACGATCCTGACAATGAATATGGAAAGAGTTTTTACCCAGATCGATACCAATAAGCGCAATATTTTCCATGATGGTTCTCCTGTTTAAACCTGCTATCAGCATACTACCGCGAAGGAGGGAGTGACCATCTCATTAAATATCCCACGTTAAGACCATTTTTTAAACTATGGTCTCCCAATAGAGGAGGTTTGGATAAGTAGATCTGCCCAGTCACCCCAACTCCCCTATAGAAAAAAGCTTCGCGTAGGAAAATTTCCGTTTTCCAAGTGGACCCGTAGTACCGATTACTTAAATGTATGACGATGCAACACCTCACCAGACTCCTGGTCATTAATTGTTTGATCGATTTCATCACCAATAACAAGATTGAACTCCGTTCTATCTTCTTCTATATACACATTTTTATTATTGTCTATATGAATAATAGGAAAAAGTTCATATGTTGGTATGATATAATAATCTTCATCACCATGTTTATTTTCTTTGTATTCAATGAATAGATTTGCTGTTGATAATCCGTTTTTTTTTCCGTAAATCAAACTAAATATATCATCAGGTGTTTTTTTATCATAAAAAAATTCCAGATGGGTGGCGTTATCACCATCCCAGTAGTTTACCCCAACCTTTTCAATATTGTCTGGGTCTATGTTTTCTATGCGCTTTCTATGACAAGCCATTCCAGAAAAAAGAGTTTTCTTTAAAGTAAAAATAACTTCAATTTTTTGTTTAGCCCCAACATTCTGTGAACCACCCCCATACGTTATAGCTGATTCATTTGAATCTAATGTCGTTTGTGCGCTACTGATTTTTTGATTGGTCATTAGTTCGACCGCTGCCGTGACTGAAGCTTCAGAGAGCAATGGCACTCCTAATTTACCCGAAGTTTCAATAGAGATTTTTTGTCCAAAAGTGAACTCTTTTCCATCGGTCGTGGAAACGGTCCTGATTTTTTTATGATTCTTTTGGGGAACTGTCATGTCTCTAGCTACATTAGTATTATTTTCTAGTACATATCTTTTTATTTCATCTGACGTATGTTCAGTGTTTTTTTGTTTTAAATCAATGATATGTGTGACTGGTGCGGATAACCTACCGATAGGTGTCAACACATATTCTTTAAAATTATTTAAATTCAATTTCTTCAATGTCATATTTTCATCTCCGGTTATGTCAAATGGTTTACTTTTTAATGTTGTCTATAGTCAGGTGAAAGTAAAACCGGGTGAACCGCCACACAGGCGTGTGGCGGTTGCGTCATCTACTCTCCTTAGAAACCTGAGTTGTCGAACTATTTCATCCGGTTCTCACCAGACACATGCCCCACACATTTTATGCTCTCCTATTTAGACCCAATCTTTATTTTATGGCTCCAATCAAAGTATCCAAGAATTTGATTGTCAGTACCTTCTGTCTTGCATACAGCAAACGTGGCTACTAATTCTTGAACCTGTTTATTATCATTCTTAATAGTAGTATGCCAATAATTTTCTTTCATACTTATGTAATTTAGAGTTGGTTCTAGAGTTGGTTCTGTTGATGTAGGGTTTTTAATTATTGGTAAATTAAATTCACTCAGATATTGTTTAATAGGAGAATGAATAACTTTAATATTATCATTGATAATCTTAAATTTTGTCAATATGACAGAATGATTTGATTTATAATCTGACAATGAAATCACACGCCATTGAATACTATTACCTTTATTAGCATTTGGGATATCTAAAATATCTACTCCTTTAAAGAAGGACATAGCCTTGCTATTATCTAGAACAACTCCGTTAATATATTTTTTATCTATCTGTTTAATATGATTAAAGTCTTCATATGATACATTTTCAACAATACAATCTAAATCGAGAGTAATTAGTATACTAATCATAGAATTTATAATCTCCTAATTAATTAGCCTTATTATAAAATGCCATATTATCCAAACAGGCCTTAATACGACAGAACACTTACTATGGTGTACTAATCTTGACGTTTGATGTAACTAAATAATAGCCTACAAGCTTAAAGCCTACGTTGTGTTTTTCGTTTAATGCATCCATTTCTATCTCAGGATCGGTGATGACATGACGAGGATTATAATTACGTTCCTTATGGGTAAGGTTAGTTACCTCTTCTTTAAAAAATTTATGTGCCCAACAGATATAATTAGAAATAGAATTAGGATCAGAATTAGGATTAAAATTAGAATTATGAAAACAAGGATCTTTTGAGTATACCTCTCTAAAAAAATGATATCCAAAGTACCTATCTGTGCTTCTGTTGTTGCCAGTCAATCCAGCAAACAAAGCTACTCTCCACATCGGTTGCGTTGATGTACCTTGTATAGCAAGACCACTATTAATTTCAACAAGGCCATCATGCGCTATACCCTCCTTAAGCTCCTCTAGGCTACTAACTTTCTTATCAAGACGATTAGGCTTATTAGCATACACCCTGTAGCCGGGATCTGGCACGTCAACATCATTAGCATCCACACAGATGTTGCATGCATAGGCATAGCAGTTATTTTTAAATAATACTTCTTTGTCATTATTCCAAAATTTAGGATTATATTTTCCAACCTGATAGGTGGACTTGTTATTACCAGACCCAATTTTACTATCAGTTATGTCATTAGTGTTATGGTCAGTGTCGCGTTTTGCATCCAAGGCTGAATATTCTTTCATCATAGTCACCATTTATTTTGAATAAAATCATGTTCAATTAAAATAAATATCAGGTTAGCCTCTTTGCGGATAAACCTCTAAGAGTTGTATTTCCTGCTCCATGGGGCTAAATACGCAAACAAAAATAGCAATAGATATATACAAATTTAACTTCAAAGATGTAGGTTTGTCATGATTGTTTATTCTATAAAATTAGTATAATAGAAATTTTTAATCATGCATCTTCAAGTTTGTGGAGTATATATTTAAATAGTAAGCTAATTATACCAAAATAGGGGTAGCTGGTCACTACCCTAATCAGTGCGGCCGGTTACTCAGGAGAGCATAAAAAACCTTGGGGCACTCCGTTAAGCTGGTGATATGATGAACGAATTGGCAGGTTTTTAGCAGGCAGCTCACCATGAAAGCCTATATCGTTAAAGTGGCGCTTCGCGGTGTCAGCCCTATGGTCTGGCGGCGATTCAGGCTATCAAGTGCAACGTCTTTAGCGGCTTTTCACGATATCATTCAGATTGCTCAAGGATGGCATGACGACCACCTTCACCAATTCCATATTTATGGCAAAGATTACGGTATTTCTTATTCTGGCGGTATGGCGTTTTCGGATAATCCTTACAAAACTACGCTTGATACTTTTGAATTTGATACCGGTGATCGTTTCACTTATGAATACAACTTTTTCGAGAACTGGCTCCACGACATCCGTATTGAAACTATTATCGATAATTCTCGCCTGAAATCACCTTCTTGTCTGGCCGGAAATAGAATGCCCGGAGCAATCTTGGCTGATGAATGTGGGAAAACACTGGCGTTACTGAAAGCTATCATTCATGTCGATGAAACGGCCACGGTAAGGGATATTCGTCCATTGATTGATGCGCTGGATGCCGTCAGATTTAACCGCCCAAAGGTTAATCGCCAATTGCGTCAACTCGATATTGATTCGCCTGAACTGGAGCCTGTTGTGGTATGGCTATAGCGGATAGGTGTGATTGTTATCCATAAAGGTATACTTTCATAGAATCCAGTCTAAGCCTTGCGAGTAGTTTGGTGTATAAAAATCATAATCCTTTAATAACCGGTTGAGTCGATGGCGATTAAATTTGACGCGATTGAACTCGTCGAGGAATTCTTGGATGTCGCCAAACGTTGTGCTGTCATCACTTTCGACAATGGCTTCCAATAGCTTCAATGTCGCTTCGGTTTCATCATATTGAGTGACATCAGGCATACCTTGCCCACTGAGACAGAATGGCGTGCTTTTATTTGAGTCAGGTTCAATCGCTTCGATGCGGATATCCAGTAACCCATGCCGATAGAAATTATACTCATAAGTGAATTTATCACGGTTTTCGAAATGAAAAGACGCAAGTGAAACAGCCCAGGGATCATTATAAAAACTGAGACCCCCTTCATAGCTGATACCATAGTCTTTACCGTAGATATGAAAGGTATGGAGATAGTCATTATCCCAACCAAAAGCAAATTGCAGTAAAAAATGAAAAGCGCCTAGTGACATATCACTCTGAATGCGAAAACGTCGCCAGATCATAGGGCTGACATCTCGAATGGCGGTTTTTACTGTATATACAGGCATAATTTCCCTTTCACCATGATGATAAAGCGAACAATCATACTTATCAGGGAATCTGAGCGAGTAGAACTATTGGTTATCTGTAAGGGCTCGCAATCGAAATCCCTCCGACTCGCAATCAGCGCAGATTTCGGCTCACATTAACTGCAAATTTGCGACACGAAGTTGTTTGTTGAAGTTGTTCCCACGGCAATGACGGAGGGAACCGCCCGTATCACCGGGTGAATCTAGGGGTCTGAATAAAGAGCGACCTTGACAATGAAACGAAACGCCACA
>NZ_PUJV01000038.1:0-24237 GCF_011189495.1 Photorhabdus stackebrandtii | reverse complement strand
ATAATCAGAAAGGGAAAGAGAACCCGCTAAGACAGGTAAGTGCTGAGCGGTGACAAACTGACGTCCAGTATGAATAGAAGGTTCCCGTTTTCGAATGAATAAGGTCATAAAAGATCTGCGCTTAAAAGAAGTACGCAGATCTTAACGGATAACACGCGCCTTTTGCGACACCCTCGCACTGGGCGAGGGTTTACGGCGGGTCTTGCTAAAAAAGTGCAGCAATATTCAGCGGGTTAATCTGCAGTAACAAGTTCCAATATTTGCTGCCTGACATGTTCGAAAATAAGTGAACCGGTTTCCGCACTCGCACCGGATGTTTTAGAAAGAACCCCTCTCGTTGAAAATTCTTCTTTAATCGGTATCTGATAGATCCCTGCACGCGGGGAGTTTTCATGGTCAACCCGCTCAGCTCTAACCAAATCTGGACGCAAATGAAGCATCAAACTCGTTTCTGTCAACCCGGCATGCTCCGCATGCCAACCGGGAAAATCTGTCAAATGTTCACGAGTCCAGGCATCAGATACCAAACTCCACCAGCTAAACACGATAACGGAACGATCTTTAAAGTGACCCGCTGTCCGTGATTCGTCTACCGCCTCGAAAATAAAACCTTCATTCTCGTAATGACCATTAATGATCACAAGTTGCTTGAAAGGTAATGAGCACAAGCTCTTAATTGCCCGGCCTATATAAGCTGTAAATGTTGATCCATCGACGTAAATCGTGCCGGGAAACTCAAGTCCACCCCCGCTCTGTGGCAATGATCTTACCGATAATGGCTGTACCGGCAATGTGAACCCACCAATATCATTCGCCAACACGCGGGCAAATGCTTCTGGGATCACGGCATCCACATTCAACGGCAGATGAGGCCCATGCTGCTCAATACCGCCAATCGGCCATATTAAAGTCTTACCTTCAACCGCAGTTAAAACCTGCTCACTGGTCAGTTCTGTAAATTCTCTCACTTGATTGTTCATTTTTCTAATACCTTACTTTGACATCATGATTTCAGCATGTTCAAGAACAATACGCCGCAGTGTTTTGTACATATGCCGATGAAGCGCAGTGTAAACTTGCACAGTATTAGCACCTGCAAGCATGTACTCATGAACGTCATTACCATCCTGAACGCCTCCCGATCCAAGTATCGGAATCGTCAGCCCTCGTTTACGCAGGTTATAGATAGCAGCAAGCACCAACGGTTTTATCCCTGGCCCTGAATATCCACAAACCCCATTAAGCAAAGCCTCGCCACTCACTCCGTCGAATACGATCCCCGAGATGGTATCGCTCAAAGTTATCGAATGAGCACCGCCTTCTATGGCTGCCTGAACACGACCATACAAATTGTCGCCAAGCGCGAGTTTGACAGAAAAAGAGGTATCCACTCGCTCTCTCACCGCTTTCGCATAGTTGAATACACGTTCCGGTGTATCTTCCGTAAAGTCATCTGCATGCAAGCACGAAATGCCCAATTCCAAGGGTGCATCGGTCACCTCTGAGATACGCGCAGCCAATGAACCTAACGCCCCAGGCGATTCTGCATGGATCGAGACTATCACCGGAAGCTGCTCATTCTTAAATTCACGGAGAATGGTCAACCAATGTTCAACTGTTTTCTTCGAGTAAGTCGTATTGTTCAACATCCCTGTACTGATGGAATAGGTCTTCTCTGTATGCAATTTTTCCGAATTCGGGTAAATGGTTTTTGTCACGACCGCCCCTGCGCCGTGAACGATAAACTGACGAATATATTTATCCTGATCAGAAAGCAGACCCGATCCAACAATAATTGGATTTTTTATCTTCATGCCCAAAACATCATAGATTTGTTCAATAACTTGATTTTTCATCGCAACTCCTTGACTGCCCCTCTTCCTAAGGAAGAGGGGCAGTCAATAACGTCATTCGCTACAGTAATAAACAACATAGTGATGGTTTTAAAAGTAGCAATAAAAAAGAATACCTCCACGAATAAATCAAGATATTTTAACTTAAACAAAATAATTAATGCGCTACTACTATTAAGTAAGTAATCTCATTAATAAAAACGAGTGATAGATACCCCCATCATCCACTCAGGAAGATCGGCGAAAATTGAACCATACCAACACAGCCATCGCCAGAAGAAACAGAGACGCGGCTCCCATCACAGAAAAAACTGCATCGTCGAACGCTGATCTGGCAAGGTTTGCGAGAGCCAACCCAGCATCAGGCGCCATTCCTTCCGCAGCGATTAAAGCGCCATCAATACCATCTCTGGCAACATCATTAACCGGAGAATCAGCCGGAAGCTCAAGGGCATAACTATAAACAACCGACATGATGCTCCCCATTATCGCAATGCCCAATCCCCCGCCCAATTCATAGGAAACCTCTTCAACGGACGCCGCCATACCTGCCCGATTTGGCGGTATAGCCTGCATGATAGTACTGGACGCTGCCGTCATTGTTGCCCCAAGACAGGCTCCCAGCACAAAAAAGCAAATTACCTGCAAAGGCAGAGGAGCTGAAAAACTGGCCATGAGTGCAAGTATGGCAAAGGCATACATCAACAAAGATGTAATGAGCAATCGGGCACTCCCCAAACGAGGAAGAATCCAACCACTCACAGGACTTGCAACAATCGCGCCCAATGAAAATGGCAAGAAATATAGCCCCGATTGCAAAGGTGTTAATGACAATACAAGCTGCAAACGCTGGCTTAAAACCAGATTAATTCCCATCAAACAAGCAGAAGCCACCAACCCGGCGATCACTGAAGACGAAAAAGCCGGACTTTTGAAAAGATCGAAATCAATCAGCGGATGCACACTTCGTTTCTGGCGTCGAATGAATAACACCAGAAATCCCACCGACAAAGTGAAAGCCACAAGTACCCCGATATAGGAGGGCTCTCGCTTGGCGAACTCTTTGATGGCATAAGCAAAACTGATTAATACAACCATGATCTGCAATGAGCCAATAAGATCCCACGGATGAGAGGAATTTGTCTTAGAAGTTGGGACAAACAACCACGACAAGATTAATGCCAAAATCACAATGGGAACATTGATGAGGAACACCGATCCCCACCAAAAATATTCAAGCAATAAGCCTCCAATAAGTGGCCCTACTGCCGCTCCTCCAGAGGCAACTGCTGCCCAGATCCCAATTGCGAATGATTTCTCGTCTTCATCATCAAATGTCAAAGCGATAATTGACAATGTGGCCGGCATCATCGTTGCCGCCCCAACTCCCAGCAATGCCCTGGAAACAATCAACATTTCCGAGGAATAAGAGTAGGCTGCCATCAAGGATGAGCAGCCAAATATCATGAGACCACAAATCAGCAACCGTCTATGCCCAACGCGATCTCCCAGAGTACCCGCTCCCAACAACAGCCCAGAGACGACAAGAGGGTAGATATTCACTATCCACAACTTTTCCGTTGTGCTCGCATCTAAACTGTAGGTCAAACTCGGAAGCGCGGTATACAACACTGTCATATCGACAGCAACCAGTAATAACGCAGCTG
Source organism: Photorhabdus stackebrandtii (assembly GCF_011189495.1). NCBI lineage: Bacteria > Pseudomonadati > Pseudomonadota > Gammaproteobacteria > Enterobacterales > Morganellaceae > Photorhabdus > Photorhabdus stackebrandtii. The sequence goes on along the minus strand of NZ_PUJV01000038.1, from coordinate 20,717 downwards.
AAACAGTAGAGAGCACCCACCATTTCTTTATAATATTCATTTCACTCATCCATTTTTACTTTAATATGTCATCTTCTGAGAAACCAGATTAATTCAGACAAAATTATTATTAGATTCTTACAATAAATCGTTAACGTTAATGCTAAGAGTGATATTTCTCTTTAGCTTTTTATTTAATTCAATTGCAGTTACCCCCTGAATAACACCTTGATTAACGAACTTAGTTACTCGACTACGTGACAACGAAAGCTTCTTGGTCAGGATCGAAATAAGTCTGACAGGTATAGGATACTCAAGCTGTACCGTGATTTGTGCAGCTAGCGTTTGAGCCATATCCTGAAGTTCTTTACCTTCTATAATAAAGTCAGGGGAACCGCCGAGTTCAGCTCTGTTTTTTGCCAATATCCGATAATCAAAGGCATATCGTCGAATTTCATCTTGATCATTATGTAAAAATCGTTCATACAAATCGCCATCCAATTTATTGACATTAATCCTCGAAAAAATATCAATATTCCAAGTGTAATCGCACTTTTCGCATTTATAGATACTCCACACATCCAATACTTTTTTTTGTGCATTAACCCTGAATGTACCTGCTGGATAAAACGCCTTTTTCATTTCACAGCCAGGGCAACGTTTCAAAATGGCCTGATAGCTTACAGGTCTCACTAACCATACAACATTTCTATTTGTCATAGTAGATCTACGTTTGAATTAGTTAAGTCGGTTCCGGCTAAATTAATCAATTTAAAATTTAAATTTGGTGATATTCTATAACATCAGATCTTAAAACTATTTATCAATTCGTTGCTTAAGTGACTTTAATGTTTTTATTTTAGGGAACTACGGATAAAACGAGGAGAATCGGGATGTGGTACGGTAGAACATGGGTTCCCCGTTTCCACATCCCGTTCAATAAACCAGAAGGGCAATTCATTTAAGATCTATCTCATTGAGAATTATTAACAAAATAACCCAACGAAATAGATTATTAATTACTTTTCACTCACATCAACAATACGATCTTGTTTAGGAAATGCGTTAATCGTTTTAACTTCATTAGCAAAACTCAGGCCTGCGGTTCCTTCTGGCGTCAAAATCTCTGGTGTGTCTTCCAGAGTCAGGCTAATAAAGGCAACCGGAATGCCCTAACCACACCGGCTTTATCATAACCGGGGTCAGTGGCACACCCGGCCAATAGAGCACGACCAACCACAACATAAGAAACTTATATTTATAATTCATCATGTTATCCTTTAGTAATTATAATTCACGTTTCGGGCAGTCAATCACGTCGAAATCTTTGCTGTAGCAAATGTAAAATTCATCACGATTGATCTGAATAGTTTTCCCTTTTAATGATGGGTTATTTTTCTGGAGGAACTTAATCAACTGTTCGTTAGATGGACGGCGATTCGGCAATACCAAACCATTAAACAATTCTTGCTGTTTACTGAAAAATTGATCTGGAGTTTCAAACGCACAAACTCCATGCTTTTCCCACTCGGCTTGCAGCAGATCTACACCTGGAGAAGTACACAGATAAGGTTTAATCACCTGATAATCCAGTGATGGCAAATCCCCCTTACACAAACGTGGATGTTTACGGATATTAGACCAGTCACGGCACCGCGCCATTGATTTACCATCACAAGTTTGCGCCCACAAGCCATGAATTATCCAGCCAAATTTATTTTCTGAGAAACATTGCAGTGCAAATTTTTTATATTCACTCTGTGCTTTGGCAATTTTATTATTCTTTTTCAGTTTGTTAATTTCATTCTCTTTGTTTTTACAAAATGCCGGAGAATAATTAATCGCCAGTTTGAAGTAATCTGTAGAGGCTTTAGCGTTCTGACCATAACGGTCATTTTTAGCAACGTAGTCATAATCTTCCGGTGGATTAGCGGGCAATATACAGGAAATAGCTTCTTCCGGTTGTGACTCTAAAGAATCAATTAATTCTGGTTGCTTCGCACAGCCGACAACCAATAAAACAAATACTGCCGGTAATAAGTTAGAAAAACGCATCATCGTTCCTTATGGGAAACTCTTTCCCTATTGAATGGCAAACAAAAACCTGCCCACAAGGGCAGGCGACTATTAAGATTATTTTTTTCCGGTCAGATCAATTTGATACACTGCAAAACCGACATCATCATTTTCCAGATATTTCACTGGATACTGAGAGAACTCTTTGATAAATTTCGCTGCTTTTTCACTCGGAGAAGTTTCGAAACGAATATCCAATTTCTTGTCGGTTTTGATTGGCATAATCGACCAGTTATTATCGGCCTTGGTCGCTACCATACCTTTCTCTTTAGACATTTTGACAATGTAAGAAGCCAGGATAGCGCGGTTCTCATCCGGTGATGCGAATGCAATATGACCTTCGCCTGTACCGGCAAATTTACCGCCATATGCACGATAATTATTGGTAGCAATCAGAAAGTTAGCTTGAGGATCGATAAGCTTACCCTGATAAGTCACCTCCTTGATACGGTTCGCCTCTTGATTGATGACCTGACAATCAACGTCATATTTAGCGGGTTGAGTCAGATCAATCTTATAATTCACGCCACTAATCGTGTCGAAGTTATAAGTACGGAAACCGCTCCAGTTCAACAGATACTGAGGCTGAGTTGAATTTGGATCGATCTGGTTATACATGCCGGCAGAACACTCCAACCATTCAATCACATCAGCACCGGTTACCTTCACAACAGCCAGTGTGTTTGAATATAGATAGAGATCCGCCGCGTTACGGAACGTCAAATCACCTTTTTCAACTTCGACGAAGTCTGCGGGGGCATTCTTACGACCACCGACTTTGAAAGGTGCCGCCGCTGCCAAAACAGGAATATCTGCTAAATCCGGATCACCCTGAATAAAATGCCGCGTGTAATCTGCCTGTGCATCATTCACGATCTGTACTGTCGGGTCACTTTGGATTAGAGCAAGATAGCTGTACATATTGGCGGAAGCTTTACCAATCAATTTACCGACAAAACCCCGGGTTCCCTGATGGGCTTGCTCGATAATCTTCACTAACTCGCTATCGCGCCCGACCAGTGCCTTTTTACCCACTTTGTCATAAATCGGGCGTGCTTCCGCCTTTGCTTCCGCCACCTTCCAGATCCCGCCATCATTGTTGATAACCATATCAACAACGCCCAAATGATCGCCCCACTGACCGGGCATGACAGCCGGAATACCATTAACCGTACCTCTGGCAACATCAACCCCTTTAATGTCTGCAAATTCCTCACTTGGGAACACACCGTGCGCATGACCAAACATAATCGCATCAATACCTTCAACCTCACTCAGGTAATAAACCGAGTTTTCAGCCATTGCCTTATAAGGCTCTTTGGAAAAACCAGAGTGAGGAATAGCGATAATCAAATCTGCGCCCTGTTTTTTCATTTGAGGAACAAATTTCTTCGCAGTTTCAGTAATATCGTTAACAACAACTTTTCCATCCAGATTGGGCTTATCCCAGATAGCAATCTGTGGCGGTACAAAACCGATATAGCCAATTTTAATGGTGTGATCTTTACCCTCCCGATCTTTCACTGACGTATCAACGATAATATAAGGCGTGAAATAGTTTTTACCGGTTTTAGCATCCATTATGTTGGCATTGATATAAGGGAATTTCGCACCCGCAATGACTTTTTTCAGATAATCCAAACCAAAGTTAAATTCGTGGTTACCAAAGTTACCCACGGTATAACCCATTGTGTTCATTAATTGATGGGCTGGATGAAATTCCCCTTTTTTCAGTCCCTTCGCCGCCATGTAATCTGCCAACGGGCTACCTTGAATCAAGTCACCGTTATCAACCAGAATCGTGTTGGAGGCTTCTGCTTTGGCCGCTTTAATTAAATTCGCAGTACGTACCAAACCAAATTGCTCTGTGGATTTATCTTTGAAGTAATCAAAGTCAATCAGATTACTGTGAACATCAGATGTTTCCATTACTCGCAAGTCAACCGTTGCAGCATTGACATTAAATGCGACCAATAAGGCTAATGTGGAAACCTTCAACACATACTTAACCATTTCACACCCCTTTTTAGGCTAGTTAAGGAGAACTTTAACTCTCCTTATCACTTTCAACTTAGAAGTACAGACGAGCTGCTGTTTCCAGAATAGTCTGTTTTTTATTCTCATAAGCTGGGTTGTCGCTGTGTGCACCATCATATGCCGCTGCAACGAACAAACGCCGGCTATTAAACTGCAAAACGTTTATCTAAACCAACGGTGTAAGCCTGTTTTTTATAGTTAACCGTATTTGCATTTCTATCACGCAGATAGTAACCCGCACACACACTAATTTCGATGTTATTCCAGTGCCATGAAAATCGAGTAGCTTTCTCTGATTCCTGAAACGATAAATAAACTAATCAAAGTGGCTAAAGATTTCATGTTTTTCATCATAAAATATCTATTACGATATTTTCGGATAAAACAAAACCATCTATGGATTATAAATTTCAAATATTATTTACAAATACTTTAGATATTAAGACAAAAACAATCATAAGTTTACAATTAAAACAATCTAAAGGCATTAATTAAAAACAGAGAAAAAGTTAATGCTTAATTACATTTTCAGATTATAGCCAGACAGTGTAACTTTAATTTCATCAATGATTTTTTGATATAAAAATTTATTTCCTGATCGGAGTGACACACTCACCACCAAACACCCATTTTTTCAGCAAATCCGGCAACGTCTGATAGAGACGATCCACATTCAGGATAAATTGACACAAGAGACTAGGGCTTACCTCTGTGATTCGTTATCATGCGGACTTATGTTTGAGATGCTCAACGATTAAATGAGCAAAAATATGGGATAACTTCAATGTTGTGGTTCAAAAATTTAATGATTTACCGTTTAAACCGGGAAATTTCACTTTCTGCGGATGAACTGGAAAAACAATTAAGTCCGTTAGCGTTCACCCCATGTGGCAGTCAGGATATGGCGAAAACAGGCTGGGTATCGCCAATGGGTTCGCACAGCGACGCTTTCACCCATGTTGCGAATAATCAAATCCTGATTTGCGCCCGCAAAGAAGAGAAGATGTTGCCTTCACCGGTTATCAAGCAAGCGCTACAGGCAAAGATTGAAAAACTGGAAGGAGAGCAGCATCGCAAACTTAAAAAAACAGAGAAAGACTCTCTGAAAGATGAGATATTGCACACCTTGCTGCCACGGGCATTTAGCCGTTTCAGCCAAACTTATATCTGGATCGATATAGCCAATAATCTCATCATTGTTGACGCCGCCAGCGCTAAACGGGCCGAAGATAATTTGGCATTACTGAGAAAAAGCCTCGGCTCTTTACCTGTTGTTCCTCTGACATTTAAAGAGCCAATAGAATTAACCCTGACAAAATGGGTACGTTCCGGTGATCTGCCGGCGGGCTTTGCTTTAATGGATGAAGCCGAACTGAAAGCAATTCTGGAAGAAGGTGGGGTAATCCGCTGTAAAAAACAGGATCTGGTTTCTGATGAAATCGCCACCCATATTGAAGCCGGAAAATGTGTTACCAAGCTGGCTCTCGACTGGGAAGAGCGTATTCAGTTTATGTTGTCAGATGATGGTACTTTCAAACGCATAAAATTCAGTGATACCCTGCGTGAACAAAATGATGATATCGACCGGGAAGATTATACCCAACGGTTTGATGCTGACTTTATTTTAATGACTGGTGAATTAAGTGCACTGATTAAAAACACCATTGACGCATTGGGTGGCGAAGCGGAAAAATAACAGCAGCCCTTAAGCTATCCGCCGCTTTGGATTATTTTTCAGAGCGGCATTTTTATGCCTTTCTTAACTTTATACTTTCATTTGGAGAGAAAGAAATCCAAAATTTCCTCGGCCATATTAATATGATCTGGCAGGATTCTTAGGGATTTAAACTCACTACACAAGACTGGTATAAGTTCCAACAACTAACAAAATAGAACCCCATCTAGTCAATAATAGTGCTCATATCTACAAGTATGAGTAATTGGATTCACTAACGAATAATAATCCTATTCACTGTATAACTTTACAATTACTTAATACTAACCTCTCCGTTTAAACAGCTCTTATTCTTATAAAAACTTATAGTAAATAATATTATTAAATATAACATGTAGCTGAGGTTATATTTACTGATAATTTTGCCAAAGTAGAGTTTTAATTACTATTAAAATAAATACAATAATCCTAATTTTTATTGTAATATCTTTCTTACCAACCAACATAAGCAATAAATAAATTTATTTTCGTTCTGACACAGGTAAAAACAGATGAATAAAGAATTTCATGAAGCGAACCGTTTGTCGTGGAATGCCGCTACTGTTGCTCATAACAGTCATAAAGGTGATCAGGCCGTTTTTTTCAAGCAAGGCGGCAACACTCTCTATCCGGAGGAATTATCACTATTGGGTGATATAAAAGGTGTAAATATCTTACACCTACAATGTAATTCGGGTCAGGATACTTTAAGTTTGGCGCACTATGGCGCCAAGGTAACCGGAGTCGATATTTCTGATGAAGCGATTAATTTCGCCCGTCAATTATCCTACGATAGTGGCATTCCAGCCCAATTCCATCGCGCTGATATTTTTGATTGGATGGAACAAGCCATTACAGAAAATTTAAAATTTGATCGGATTTTCTGTTCTTATGGTGTATTGGTTTGGATTTCTGATCTGAAAAACTGGGCCAGACTTATTTCACAATTATTAACACCTGAAGGAAAATTTGTACTCATTGAATTTCATCCATTCGCTCTCTATTTTAATGCACAATGGAAGCCACATTATGACTATTTCAGGGAAGGCGCAATAATTGAAGAAAACGGTGTTCACGATTATGCTGCTGAATCCACCGAAACCCTCTGTCCAAGTGGCATGATAGAAGAAGGTATTAAAGATTTCCAAAATCCTCACCGTAGTTATGAATTTTACTGGGGGATCAATGAAGTACTCAATGCTCTGATACAAGCAGGATTACGCATTGAACAATTCAATGAATACCCTTACTCGAATGGATGGGGTGGATTTGAAGGAATGCGTCATATCGGTGGCGGCAAAATGGTACAACCGGAAGGAATGCCCCGTATGCCGCTAATGTATGGTGTGCTGGCAGGGAAATAATAAGACACTCCGTGTAACAATCGCCAGTCTGTTGCTCAATATCACCTTACTGGCGATAATACCGATCTTTTCAAAACCCAATAACAGAATTAAAGCTATTTACCGTAACCCTATAAATCCAATTAAGGTGTTCAATGAATTCGGCGAAAAAAGGTTATCAACCACCTTTCTCAATTACAGTTAAAATGATCCAATTAGTCGCCGAAATCAGTGAGAATATCGGGCGGTTAAGTACAGAACAGGAACAAGCAAAAGCCCTGCGATTGAGACGTATCAATCGGATACGAACAATTCATGGCTCGCTGGCGATTGAAGGTAACTTGCTTGACACAAGCCAAATCACAGCAATTATTGAGGGAAAGCGAGTCATCGCACCAATCAACGAAATACAGGAAGCACGTAACGCTATTTTAGCTTATGAGCAGCTCCAGCATTGGCATTTCACATCAGAACAGAACTTACTGGAAGCCCACTCTGTTCTGATGAAAGGGTTAATAGATAATGCAGGTCGTTACCGGAATAGTGGCGTTGGTGTCATGAATGGAGAAAAAGTCATTCATATGGCTCCGCAGGCAAACCGGGTTCCAAAACTGATGGCTGATCTTTTTTACTGGCTGAACTCTACGGATATTCATCCACTTATTGCCAGTTGCATCTTCCATTATGAATTTGAATTTATTCACCCGTTTGCCGATGGTAACGGCAGAATGGGCAGATTGTGGCAGACATTAATCTTAAATCAATGGAACTCATTATTTGAATTCATTCCAGTTGAAAGTCTGGTTTACAAGCATCAGGCTGATTACTATCAAGCAATTAATCTCAGTACCCAACAAGCTGATTGTGCAACCTTTATTGAATTTATGTTGAGCATGATACGTGACGCAATTCTAGAATCTACCCATCAGGCTACCCATCAAGCTAGCCATCAGGTTACCCACCAGGTTAGACAATTAATTATGGCGTTGGAAGGAGAAATGAATCGTGAGCAACTTCAATTAGCGCTTGGATTAAAAGATCGCAGCTCATTCCGTCTACGCTATCTGCAACCTGCACTAGAAGCCGGATTGATTGAAATGAGTCATCCAGAAAAACCCAGTAGTCCATTACAAGGTTATCGTTTGACAGAAAAAGGGTTGCATTTAAAACAACAATAAATTAGCTCTCCAAACTATTCGTTATTATTAAACAGGCTCTTCTCAGAGCCTGACAGGTTAAAATAATTTTATCCCTTGATTTAACTTATTAATAAAACAGGAAAAAAACTTGCCATAACATTTCTATTTTATATCAAACTAATGATGACTGAACTCTAATGAATATAATGTTACCGTTGAAGGAGTTGCTCCTTTATCTACCAGAGTTAATTTATTATTAGATATAGACACATTAATTTGGTTGGTCACCTCTGGCGGTGATATTTGTTCCAATCCCCCGCCTTCTTTAATACGGTATGCTTTAACTTTAAATTTTTTATAACCTATATGGTTAATCACCACAGTAACACCTTGGTCACTATTCGTATAATCACGACTTTTAGCTCTCAACAAATTATCATCCGGAAGTTTCTGAACAGGATCATGTTGCACTACCATATTATCAGAATTCATTGTTGTCGGATCAACACCACCAAACCATTTGTTTTTGCTCCAGGTATCGGTTAATTGATTAAGTGATCGGCTAGTATCCAAATAATATTGTTGATATAGATAATCAGGTGCCGAATTACTATCTGCAAAACTCTTATCAACTTTATAATTTGCAGCTAAGATATTAACTTTATTGCCTTCTGCATTCTCAGCCGCCAAAACGGTTAAGCCTGTGGAAAAATCCTTATTACCACTTAAGATATAAGGTGTTTCAAACATTCTGGAAAACAGATAAAAGGACTGAGCTGAATACGTACAGCAATTTTTAACGCATGGATTTTTAGGACTAGATTGATTATTAAACAGACCAAAAGATAGGCCATCACCTCGATAATAATAAGCTCTATCGGCTTTGGTATATTGCATATAAATAAACGTGGAAGCAATATATGCCGCATTTTTAGGGCTCTGCACCTTTGTATATGTATTTTTCGTCCCAATAGCGCTGGAATTCCACTCAGTACAGAAACTTTCTGCATCGGTAAAACCATAAGTATTCAAACTTTGTTGAACCGCATTCCCCACGTCAATAATGTTTTGTGGGTCTCCAGTTATAACGTATCCATGCCAGGAAAAGAAATCTAACGGTACATCATTATCTTTACAATATCGTAAGAATCCATCAACATAATCTTCAAGTTTTCTATTAACAAACGCAATACCAGCGCCACCTACTTTAACCGAAGGATCAACAGCTTTAATTATTCTTGCAATTTTCGCATATAATTTATAATATTTTTTAGGATCATCACTGTTCCAGAAATAAAGTAAGTCAGGTTCATTCCAAACCTGCCAATAAGTTATTTTTCCCGGCAAGCCGATTCTGGCATAGTTTAAAGCATAGCGATTCACTAAGATGCCCACTAACATTGCATAAATATCAAAATCTTGTGGTATTTCATAACCACCCTCACCGGAACGCCCAATACGAAACATGATTTGTCGCTGAATATTACAGGGATTCAACTCGGCTTTATTATTCATAATATCGCGCAGATAAGCGTCAGTCATTTTATAATTAGCCTCTTTTAATGCAAGACTAATATCATGATTTCTCATCCCAGCAGCAGCATAGGGAAAAATGCTTCTGATATTTGAAATATCAGAAAATAGTCTTTTAGCCGCGAGTTTATTTTCTTCTGGGACATTAATAATCATTTGACTCTGATCACTTAGTCTATCCACCTGGAAATAGTTATCCATATCGCCAATACCAAAACCATCATGAAGCCGGATATGGGTAATGCCCATCTGATTAAATTGATCATCTAAATCGGGGAAGCCAGGTGCCAGAGATTTAGGTACACCATTCAAGCCATTAACCTCTTTAAGCAATGAGTGATGCCCAGCCGATAAATCTCGATGATTTTTATTGAATGAAAAAATTTTAGTCATAATAAACCTCTATGTTAATTAAAAAATTACATTATCAATGACAATCATTGTATACACTCTGAATTAAATACATTTCGTCCGACTCCTCATGATTAAAAAGGCTCCTTTCAGAGCCTAATGGATTAAAATAAACCTCTTATACATGACTATAATTATTTTATTTTCCACTTAATAATAAAACAAAGAAAAATAACTTACTATAATATTTTAATTTCATAAGAACTAATGATGGCTTAATTCTAATGAATATAATGTCACCGTTGAAGGTTTTGCCATTTTATCCACTAATGTTAATTTATTATTAGATATAGATACGGTAATTTGGTTAGTCACCTCTGGTGGTGTCATTTGTTCCAATCCTCCGCCTTCTTGAATACGGTACGCTTTAACTTTAAATTTCTTATAACCTATATGATCAATCACTACGGTTACACCTTGATCACTATGAATATAATCACGACTTTTCGGTCTTAAATACGTATCAGTCGGAAGTTGTTGTACCGGATCATTTTGCACTACCGCATTATTATGATGAATTGTTGTCGGATCAATACCACCAAACCATTGATTCTTGCTATAGGTATCGGTTAATTGTTCCAATGTTCGGCTAGTATCCAGATAGTATTGTCGATATAAATCCGCAGGAACGGGAGCGACATTACCATCTGAAAAACTCTTATCAACTTTGTAATTTGCCGCGAGAATATTAATTTTATTACCTGCTTCATTCTCGGTTGCCAAAACGGTTAAACCTGTTGAGAAATCCTTATTACCACTTAATATATGAGGTGTTTCGAACATTCTGGCAAAAAGACTAAAGGATTGAGCTGAATACGTACAGAAATTTTTAACACATGGGTTTTTAGGATTAGGCTGATTATTAAACAAGCCAAAAGATAAGCCATCGCCTCGATAATAATGCGCTAGGTCAACTTTCGCATATTGCATATAAATAAGTGATGAAGCTATATATGCTGCATTTTTAGCACTCTGCACTTTTGTAAATGTATTTCTCGATCCAAAAGGACTGGAATTCCATTCAGTGCAAATACTTTCAGTCTCGGTAAAATCATAAGTATGCAAACTTTTCTGAATCGTATTACCCATATCAATAATGTTTTGCGGGTCTCCAGTATCAACATATCCATGCCAGGAAAAGAAATCCAATGGTACATTATTATTCTTACAATACCGGAAAAATCCATCAATATAATCACCGCCTGCATTATTACTAAACGAAATTCCAGCACCACCGACTTTAGCATCAGGATCAACAGCCTTAATCACTCTCACTACTTTTTCATATAATACATAATATTTTTGTGGATCATCAGTATTCCAGAAAAACAGTAAATCAGGCTCGTTCCAAACCTCCCAATAAGTTATTTTTTTCGGCATTCCAATATTGGCATAGTTTACAGCATAACGATTCACCAAAGCCTTAACTAATATTGCATAAATATCAAAGTCTTCTGGTATTTCATAACCGCCATCAAGAGAACGCCCGATGCGAAACATGATTTGACGCTGAATATTATCTGGACTCAGATCTGCTTGATTATTCAGAACATCGCGCAGATAAGCATCCGTCATTTCATAATTAGCATCTCTTAATGCAAGATTAACATCATGATTTCTCATCCCAATAGCAGCATTGGGAAAAATACTTCTAACATTTGCAATATCAGAGACAAGTTTTTTAGCCGCGGGCTTATTTTCCTCTGGAACATTGACAATCATTTGATTTTGATTATTCTTCCTATCCACTTGGAAATAGTTATCCATATCACCAATACCAAAACCATCATGAAGCCGGAGATGTTTGATTCCCATCTGATTAAACTGATCATCTAAATCAGGGAAGCCAGGCGCCAAAGATTTAGGCACACCATTAACACCATTAACTTCTTTAAGTAGTGAGTGATGCCCTGCTGATAAATCTCGACAATTCTTATTAAAAGAAAAAACTTTAGTCATAATAAACCTCTATATTAATTAATAGATTATATCTTTATAAATCAAAAACAATATCAGAGAATAAATATATCCCTCTGATAATTCAATAATAATAAATGAGGCGAATACTTAGATAATAATTAAATATCTCTTTTAACTACTCATTAAAGTTATCAGTTATTAATTTAGATTTGGTTTATTAACCAACTAATTACATTGATATAATTACCAACAACAATAAGAACAACACTGTAGTTTACTTGATAATATCAGAATTAAAATAATCACAAAAATAAAGCTCCCAGTAAGAAATTGATAATAATAATCATAAAATAGCACAAGGTAAAACCATATAGTCAGTAAACTTTACCAATGAATATATAATTGCAAGTCATTAATACGTGCTATAAATATACTTGAAGTTTTAGTCATTTAATAAAATTCCTTGCAATTTTAAATTATCCATTACCAAGCAATATTAAAAAATAAAAACAAATGACTACATTCATAATAATCGCACTGCTAATTTTATTATCTATAGAGAAAAATTATCAGATAATAATAAAAAATACCAAACAGTTAATATATGTGAAATATATTCTTGCATTTTATGCAAAGCACTTATACGTTAAATATAGATTTACAAAGTTAAAAAAAGAATGAAATATAAAACTCACACATAATGAGGTAACAATAGTGATGACCAAGAAAAATGCTTTATTGACTGGTGCAACAGGTTTTATCAGTGCATATGGGCAGGGAGCGTGAAACAAACAGCCTTGGAATACCAAGGCCGTTCAGAGTGCAGTTAAATAACCAGTGCCTTCTGGTCAATTAAATTAAGTATACGCAATGCAGCGCCATTAGGTTTTATTTCACCTCGCTCCCATTTCGATACGCTTTCTTTTGTCATGTTTAATATCAAAGCAAGCGAAGATTGGGAAATGTTGTATTGAGCACGGATCCGCTTAATATCATCCCCTGTCATAGAGAGTATATTTCCGTATTTTTCTTTTAGCTCTCTGTCTTTAATTCTGGCTTCAATACGGCGAACTGACTCACCATCTGTTAAACCCGCAGCCTCAATTTCCTTAGCGAAATCAAGCATTTCATTCATTTTACTGGTCATCTTTAACCTCCACCAATAGTGATAGCTCAATCATTTTATTAATTTGGGTATCATTAAAATCTAAAAAAGCCTTAGCAATATCTGGAACAAGAATTGAAGACATGGATGTTATCGAAATCAATGAAGCTTTTGCTGCACAGACTCTGGCTGTAATGAAAGAGCTTAATATTCAATGGGATGCATCCCATGTCAACTGTAACGGCGGTGCTATCTCTCTGGGACATCCATTAGGTGCATCTGGGGGACGGATTTTAGCGAATGCCGTCTATCAATTACACCGCCAACAAGGAAAACTGGCCTTATGTACTATGTGCATTGGCGTTGGACAAGGAATCGCGATGATCCTTGAGAAAGTTTGATCACTTTTCTATTAACGCTAAATCGCCTTGGCAAGCCACTCCTGCAATAGTGATATAAATACCGTTAATTTTGCTGGCGGGTACGCAAGTGCCCGTAATAAATAAATACCATCCTTACGTTCATCAGGATCATTGAACAATGCAATAAGCTCTCCAGAACGAATATCCGATGAAACAACCCAGTTAGGAAAAAGCCCTACTCCAAATCCATTGACGGCGGCCATTCTCAATGTGTCAAAGTCGTCACTGCGAAAAATCCTATTCTCATTGCTGAGATTGATATCATCCTGATAGTGTGACCAACAAATGCCAGCAGGATCATGATGTTTATCAAGCAAATAATGGTTAGATAACTCAGAAAGTGTTGTCGGAGCCCCGTACTTCTGGATATAACCTGGACTGGCGCAAACAACCCAAGTCTGTGTGGCGATCCGTTTTGAATAAAGCGAACTATCTTTTAATTCACCAATCCGAATAACCGCATCGAGACGATCCCTAACGGGATCAGTCAATCTCTCTGTTTGATCAAGTTCAACTTGAATTTTGGGATATTGGATGAATAGTTCTTCCAGCATGGGAATTATATGGTGACGCCCAAACGTTGGCAGACAGGCGACACGCAGTACCCCTTGCGGTTCTCCATCCAAAGCCGCTAACTCAGCCTGGATATCGACAAGATTATCGATAATATCTTGCGCTCTTGAAAACAAAATCTCTCCTGCGTCAGTCATTGATAAACCACGGGTAGAACGCAGGAAAAGTTTTACCTCCAACATCTGCTCAAGGCTGTCTATCTGACGTGTAATAGATGAAGCTGCCATGCCCTGTAGACGAGCAGCAGCTGAAAAACTCTGTGAATGGGCAACATTAACGAATGTTGCCAGAATATCGGTACGTAACAAATCTTTCATCATAGATTTTACCTATATATGATTAAACGTATCTGATATTACAAGCAAGGTATGGAATTTGATAGCGCTATCAATTTTGCATTCTATGCAAAGCAATTTCGCTTGCCATCTTTATTCCCGCAATCCTGAGATAGTGGCAGAATTCTTTTACGGTAATACAGATCAAATGCTGGAGGTTTTCGTGTCAAACACAGCAATCAAACCCGATCCTACTTCTTCTATTTCTCTCATATTATTATCTGCCGCTTGCGGTTTTGCTGTGGCTAATCTTTATTATAACCAGCCATTATTACCGGCAATAGGCATAAGCTTTGGCATTGATGGCGCAACATCCGGTTGGATCGCCACGTTAACGCAAATTGGTTACGCTGCGGGGCTTTTCTTTTTTGGCCCTCTTGGGGATACATTAAGTCGTCGTAAGCTTATTTTCTGTCTACTAATCGGCAATATAGCCAGCCTTATCTTATGTGCCACCGCACCGAATTTTATATGGTTTTTGACCAGTAGCCTGATATTAGGGCTAACCTCTATTTCAGCACAAATTATCATTCCGGCAGTATCTGGGTGGGCAGCGCCAGAAAAACGTGGCCGGGTTGTAGGAAATCTGATGAGTGGCCTTTTCGCGGGAGCACTGCTTGCCAGAACACTGAGTGGCGCAGTCGGAGAGCATTTCGGCTGGCGTGAAATGTTTTTACTGGCAGCTTTAATAGATCTGTTCCTGTTTTTTCTGGTCTGGTTTGTTCTTCCAGAAACAGCAACACCACAAACTATGGCTTATGGTCAGCTTCTTTCCTCACTCGGCAAGCTGGTTAAACAACAACCACTTTTGCGTGAAGCCGCTTTATCCGGTTTTTTGTTATTTGCCGCTTTTAATACGCTTTGGGGCTCTCTGGCCTTATTGCTTTCTCAACCCCCTTATGATTGGGGTAGTGATATCGTGGGTCTCTTTGGCTTGACAGGCATTGCGGGAATGTTGGCTTCATCAACAATGGGTTCAATGACCGATCGTTTCGGGGGAAGAGCTGTTGTGACTACTGGCGCTTTATTGGTGACGTTGGCCCTGTGCCTGATTGGTGGAACCCGTCACAGCATTCTGTTTTTATTCGCGGGTATTATTTTCCTGGATCTTGGCAGCAGAGCGGGTTTAGTGGCGAATCAAACACGGCTGTATACTTTACTACCTGATGCCCGGAGCCGACTGAATACTGTTTTTATGACATGCTATTTCTCCGGTGGCGCAGCGGGTTCCTCTTTGGGAGCGATAGCAGCCTGGCATCTTTCATGGAGTGGTGTCGCTCTCAGTGGCGGCGGATGCGCACTATTAGCAACTATTTTGGTTCTGTTTGGTGCGAAACGTCTGGTATAACCGCGCTCAGAAATAGCTTTATACACAATGGAATGCAGGTAACAAGTAATCAAATAAAAGTGAATATAATAAGTGGTAATCAACAACCGTGTAATTAGCCCAATTTGAGATGCATTAAAGAAACTATTAAAATAATGTTGGGTTGACAAAATCAGAAAGTTGCACCAGTATCAAGGTTGACAGATTTGAATTTTTGCACTCTTAGAGAAAACAGTAAATGCCAAACATCCGCTATCCTTGAGAATTCCATCCACAGTTAAGTGAAGAACGTTTAAGTATTATTGCAAAAGAATTACTCAATGTGCTTGTATTTATCGGGCACATCAGCTTTCTCTTTTAACCGATACTCAATACAAAACGGCTTTTTTGGGGCTTAAACGCAAGGGCGAAGCTATCGAGGAAAAAGAGGATTATCTTATTCCCCATGAGAAACCTGAATTATTTCATCGAGCAATAAAAGTGCTTATTAATGATGTTTGTATCAATATTGAAGCACTAGCCAAGCGTTTGAAAATTACAGTGCCAATGCTGCTTGAACTGGCTAACGATAGTTCACTTTATGAGCTTAACAATCAGACAGATTCTGTGAACGTCATTTCGATGTTCTCATATCGATCCAGGATAGCGTGATTATTCCCACCCTGACCAAATTAGGCTCTCATTACACAAACCAATTACCACGTTAATCTCACCGCGCTTTCCAGCGCGGTTATTTAATAGAAGGATTATTGATAACTAATCCGATGAAACCGCTTCCATTCCTACCAATCCCACTTTCAGATAGCCCGATTTACGCAGAGCATCCATCACACTCATCAGTGTTTCATAATCCACAGTTTTATCAGCCTGAAAGAAAATTGTTGTCTCTTTATTGGATTGGGTTGTCTGATCCAATACCGCCGCCAGAGTATCATGATCTACCTGTTGATCACCGACGTAAAGCTGACGATCAGCCTTAACCGTCAGAAATACCGGTTTTTCAGGACGGGGTTGCGGTTTTGCCGACGATGCGGGTAAATCCACTTTAATATCAACGGTTGCCAGTGGTGCCGCTACCATGAAGATAATCAGCAGCACCAACATCACGTCAATAAATGGTGTGACGTTGATTTCGTGCAATTCGCCGCTATCGTCCAAATTTTCATTAAGACGCATTGCCATACATCACCTTGTCTTGCTATTTGCCAAATCCAGATCACGGCCAAGCAGTAATAATGCCTGTGCCGCCATATCACCAACCTGACCACGGTAAGACGCGATCATACGGGCGAAGATGTTATAAATCACAACAGCCGGAATCGCCGCCACCAGTCCAAGCGCTGTCGCTAACAACGCTTCCGCGATACCCGGCGCCACTACTGCGAGGTTAGTTGTCTGTGAGTGAGCGATACCGATAAAGCTGTTCATGATCCCCCACACCGTACCAAACAGACCCACGAAAGGAGAAATCGCGCCAATAGTCGCCAAATAGCCGTTACCACGCCCCATATGACGGCTGATAGCCGCAACTGAACGTTCCAGACGGAAAGAGACACGCTCTTTTGTGCTATTCAGATCACTACTTTCACAAGATAGTTGGCGTTCTGCCTGTGCTTCATTCAGCAGTAAGCGGCTAATACTGAGTTTGCTGAAACCTTCTGCAATTTCCGCAGCCTGATCAAGACTCTTAACTTCCGCCAGAGCCAATTGCTCTTTACGTAAACGACGACCGGCAGCCAACAGTTCAGTTCCTTTTGAGAAGAACAGCGCCCAGGTAATAACAGAAGCAATCACCAGGCCAACCATCACGGTCTTAACAACAATGTCAGCGTTCTTATACATGCCCCAGATAGACAAATCGGTAGCAAAACCACTGGAAAGACTGGTTTCATCGGCTGAAACATCAGGAGCAACAACATCAGTAGCCACCGGAGTCACTTGGGTAGAGTCTGTAGCGGATGCCGTTTGTGGTGCAACCTGATTTGCCGGCGGTGCAGTTGTACCCGAAGTTGTTGAGGTCGCCGCCGGAGCAGGTGTTGCAATCTGTGCGGTTTTTGTCGTGGTATTGTTGTCTGTTGCAGATGCTGGTGTTGTATCAGCCAACGCTGAACCTGTCAGCCCGAACGCTAAGATAATTGAAGCAGTCAAATTACGCATCAGTTGGCCTTTACTCCCTTTCTTATAAACCTTGTTATTTAGCAGTGAATTACCTTTCGTCATCTCACTAACCTTATTTACACTGAGTCTTCATTCATCTTCGCCAGACTGAATGAAAATGAAGGCTGATGATATCAAACATTAAGTGATTTGATAGTAATTATCATTATTGTTTAATAAAAAAGTGTTACCCCTTCACAAAATAAAATCAAAGAAACCTCACTCACAAGTCATCAGATGAATTTTCGTCAAGTTGGCCTAATCCTTTTGTACAAAAAGGACTAAATCTTTTAACGTGTTAACTCTATTTTTTACACCATTTCAAACTTTGAAATTAAGGTGGCAATGGATCATGACAGAAAAAAAACTGGAAACTTCACTGGTCAATGCAGGCAGAAACCGTAAATTTACTCAAGGCGCAGTCAATCCAATCATTCAACGAACATCATCTGTGATTTTCGATTCTGTCGCATCCAAAAAGCAGGCAACACACAACCGCGCCAATGGCGAACTGTTTTATGGCCGGCGTGGCACCCAAACCCATTTCTCTTTTCAGGAAGCCATGGCTGAACTGGAAGGAGGCGCAGGTTGTACGCTTTATCCTTCTGGTGCCGCCGCGATCAGCAATGCCATTCTCTCTTTTGCCGCCGCCGGCGATCATATTCTGTTGACTGGTTCAGCTTACGACCCGACACAAAGCTTTTGTGACAAGATATTGTCACGGATGAATATAACTACCGATTATTTTGATCCGATGATTGGCGAGGAGATGGCTGAACTGATTAAGCCCAATACCAAAGTGGTGTTTCTTGAATCCCCAGGCTCCATCACCATGGAAGTACAGGATATTCCGGCGATTGTTCGCGCGGTACGGCAAGTCAATCCAGATATTGTCATCATGATTGATAATACCTGGGCCGCGGGTGTGCTGTTTAAGGCACTGGAGTTCGGCATCGATATTTCTATTCAATCCGGCACCAAATACATTGTTGGTCACTCAGACGCAATGTTAGGTATTGCCGTCGCAAACGAACGCTGTTGGGTGCAACTGCGGGAAAGCTCCTATTTGATGGGACAAATGGCGGATGCCGATACGGTGTATATGGCAAGTCGCGGGTTGCGGACTTTAGCCATTCGCCTGAAACAACATGAAAAAAGCAGTATCGAGATAGCACGGTGGCTGCAACAGAGATCCGAAGTTGCAGCAGTCTATCATCCTGCCTTCCCCTCCTGCCCCGGCCATGACAATTTCATTCGCGATTTCAGCGGCAGTAATGGCCTGTTCTCTTTTCAATTGAAAGAAAGATTAACACACCAGCAATTTTCAAATTATCTGGATAATTTTCACCATTTTAAAATGGCATTTTCATGGGGTGGTTTCGAATCACTGATCCTGGGTTATCAACCAGAAGAGATAAAAACAATACGCCAATACGATGCCCCACAAAGAACAGGCACCCTGTTCCGCTTGCATGTCGGGCTGGAAAATGTTCAGGATTTGATTGATGATTTAGCTGAGGGATTTAGTCGAATTTTTGCTGATTAATCTTATTGTTATCTAAGGTAATAAACTGAAAATCTCAACACTTAAAGACAATATAAACTCATTGTCATTACAATGCATTTGCATTACACTTTGTTAGAAAGATGATTAAATCAACATAATGAGGTCAAAATATGCACGCATTCCCAAGTGTTGAGTTCGAGGTTGGTGCAGAATCCAAACTTACCCGTCGCAGCCAAACAACCATTCCAACACCAGTTCGTAAAGCTCTCAAACTAAGACCGGGCCATGATAGTATCGAATATAAGATCTTATCTTCCGGTGATGTACTTATTAGTCGTAAAAACAACGAAGAAGAAAAAGATCCTGCAATTGAATCATTTCTGAACTTTCTGGCAAAAGACATTAAGGAACATCCTGAACAAGTACAACAATTAAGTGAACAGCTCATCAACCGGGCAAAATCACTTACCGCAGGAATAGACATAGATCTCAATAACCCACTATTTGCTGACGATGAGTAAAGGATTATGTACGATCGAGTATGTGTAATAAACGGGTGGGCTCTTTTTGCCCATCCGTGCTTTATAGAACAACTGAAACAAATAATAGATAAAGCCGAACAACTTCAACAGAAATATCCAAATGACTATCTGAAAAAAAATGATACAAAACGCTTGGCTGCAATCATAAAACTCGTTACTGAAATTATTCCCAGTGACCCAGCTAATATAGCCTTTCGTTTGGGCCATACATTAGGTGGCAAAAGAAAACACTGGTTCAGAGCAAAATTTTTCCAACAATATCGATTCTTTTTCCGTTTTCACACCGAAAGTAAAATTATTATCTTCGGTTGGGTAAATGATGAGAGAACAAAAAGGGTGTATGGTGATCAACACGACGCTTACAAAGTATTTGGTGAAATGCTTAACGCTGGACGCCCACCAGATGACTGGAATTCGCTTTTAAAAGAATCGAGATTCACCACACTTATGTGACTGCTCCCCGCCGTAAAGAGGGTGTCGCAAAAGCTCATGTTATCCATTAAGATCGGTGTTCTTTCTGTTAAACGCCGATCTTTTATGACCTTATTCACTCGAACGCTGGAATCGTCTGCTCACACCAAACGTCAGTTTGTCAAA
>NZ_PUJV01000037.1:0-28484 GCF_011189495.1 Photorhabdus stackebrandtii | reverse complement strand
ATTCCATACTTCATCTGTTAACATAGTTCTTGGCATGATGGTGAGGTAGAGTCGTTTTTTGGCGAAAGCAATTATACCCCATCATCATGCTGTTCCGTAATTCCTCTCAAAACGTCAACAGCCCCTAAGGATCTCCACTATTTTGTTTTCTTTAGCAAAAACTTTGATCGTGCCTCAGGCACTTAGTTCCCTTCTTAAGCAAACCTCAGGTTAAATTATGTCATTGATATATAATTATTTTTTATGGTTCCTAAAGGAAGAAAGGGCTTGGTTGGAATAGTTTTTCTACTTCGGGAACAAATTTCTTATCTGTAATAAACATAATTACATGATCTCCTTGCTCAATTACACTGTAATCATGAGCGATAATGACTTCTTCACCGCGAGCTATTGCTCCAATTGTGGTGCCTGGTGGCAATTTAATATCACCTACAGCTTGACCGACAACCTTTGAAGTATTTTCATCTCCATGAGCAATTGCTTCGATAGCTTCCGCTACTCCACGACGTAATGAGGAAACGCTTACGATATCTGCTTTACGAACATGACCTAGTAGAGCTGAGATAGTTGCTTGTTGTGGAGAGATTGCAATATCAATAACACCTCCTTGTACTAAATCGACATATGCACTACGCTGAATGAGAACCATGGCTTTTTTGGCTCCCATGCGTTTCGCAAGCATTGCAGACATGATATTTGCTTCGTCATCGTTGGTTAGGGCAATGAATACATCTACCTGTTCTATATGTTCTTCGGCTAATAACTCCTGGTCAGATGCATCCCCATAGAAAACAATGGTGTCGTGTAATAATTCGGCTAGTTCTATTGCTCTTTGCTGATTTCGTTCAATTAATTTAACCCTGTAATCTTTTTCGAGACGTAGTGCAAGCCCGGCACCAATATTACCACCACCGACGATCATAATACGCTTGTAAGGCTTTTCTAAGCGTTGAAGTTCGCTCATTACAGCACGAATATGTTGTGATGCAGCCACAAAGAAAACTTCGTCACCAGCCTCAATAATTGTAGATCCTTGTGGTCTTATTGGTCGATCCTGGCGAAATATGGCAGCAACTCTGGTATTAATATGTGGCATGTGTTCACGAAGTGAAGAAAGTGCATTTCCTACAAGTGAACCTCCGTAATAAGCTTTTACTGCTACAATACTTACTCTACCTTCGGCAAAATTAACAACTTGCAAGGCGCCAGGATATTGAATTAGTTTATAAATATAATCTATGACGAGTTGTTCTGGTGAAATAAGATAATCAATAGGAATGTCGTTAGGGAGAAAAAGCTTATCTGATTCACGGATATACTCTGCTGCGCGTATTCGCGCAACTTTATTTGGTGTATTAAATAAGGAATAAGCAATTTGGCATGCAATCATGTTAGTTTCGTCAGAATTAGTTACAGCAACTAACATATCAGCATCTTCTGCACCAGCTTCTCTTAATACTCTGGGATGAGAGCCATGGCCATTGACTACTCTGAGGTCGAATTTATCCTGTAGTTGGTGCAGGCGGTTGGGATCAGTATCGACTATAGTTATATCGTTATTTTCACCTACTAGATTTTCAGCTAATGTACCGCCAACTTGACCTGCACCAAGAATAATTATTTTCATAGTATTCTCTAACTTGTTAGAAACAGATAACTCTCTTTACGAATTGTGAAGATATATTACTGTTTAATTAATCGAGCGTAAAAGAAGCCATCACCACCATTGAATTCAGGTATTATTTGTTTTCCTGTGCTATCTCCTGCCTCTGTTCCCGATAGTTTTGCATCTGGGTGGCGTTTTAAAAACAAGCTGATTTGCTGACTATTTTCATCTGGTAAAATAGAACAGGTTGCATATACTAATGTCCCACCTTTCTTTAAATATGGCCAGATTGCATCAATAATCTCAGATTGTAATTGAACTAATTGAACAATATCTTCTTCGCGGCGTAGCCATTTGATATCAGGGTGACGACGGATTACTCCTGTTGCTGAACAAGGTGCATCCAGAAGGATACGATCGAATTGCTGGCCTTCTGCCCAATATTCAGGGTGGCGTCCATCACCAGTTTTTACTGTTGCATGGCAATTAAGGCGTTGGAGATTTTCTTTTACTCGTTTGATTCTGTGCTCATCAATATCTATAGCTAATACTTCGGCTTTGGGCGCTATTTCTAGGATATGTGTTGTCTTCCCTCCTGGTGCGGCACAAAGGTCGAGAATTTTCTCTCCATTGATTGGTTGTAATAATTCGGCACACCCTTGTGCGGATACATCTTGAACAGTTACCCAACCTTTATTAAAGCCAGGTAATATTGTTACCGGGCAGGGGAAAATTACACGGATAGCAGAAGGTGATTCGATAGCTGGTTCTGCATCAATTCCGATTTTATGGAGAAGAGAAAGATATTCATCTCGACTATGGTATATTCGATTAACTCGCAACCACATGGGCGGTTTCTTATTGTTATTTTCAATAAGTTGCTGCCATTCTTGCGGGTAGGCTTTTTGGATTTTATCTAGTAACCATTTAGGGTGTAAGTGATTGATGAGGCTATTTTGTGAATGCTCCATTAATTGCAGTTGCTGCCTCTGAAACTGGCGAAGGACACCATTAATCAACCCCTTTAGTTGAGGATATTTTAGAGTTACGGCGCCATTTACTGTTTCAGCAAGTGCTGCATGAGCTGGGATACGGGTATAGATAAGTTGGTATATGCCAACCATAAGCAGGTAATGAAGAATACGTTGCTTACCTTTTAATGGTTTTTCCATTAATTGGCTTATTATCCATTCTAACTGAGGTAATACACGTAGTACCCCGAAAGATAACTCTTGTAATAAAGATTTATCTTGATCAGTTATATTTCGTTGAAGTTCAGGCAATTTCGTACTGAGGGATTGCCCTTGGTCCAGAACTTGACTGATTGCTTTCGCGGCGATACTTCGTAGATTATATGTATTTTTCATAGTTAAAAAGGCTGACACAAGTTAGCATTAAGAGAAAGTTTGTGAGAGAGAGTTTACATGGAATAGTATTCAGTTGATTTTATTACCTGGCGTAAACCATTCACGTTTGGAGTTAAGCAGATCTGCGGCTGACATTGCTTTTTTACCAGCAGGTTGTAATTGCGTGATATTCAGAATTCCATCGGCAGTGGCAATATGAATACCTTTTTTGTCTGCTTTTAAGACAGTTCCTGGTTCTACCGAAAGTTGTTCTTCAATGGCTTCTGCTTTCCAGATTTTAACCGGTTGCCCTTCCATCTCGAAAAAGCTCATGGGCCAAGGATTAAATGCACGAATGCAACGTTCAAGATGGGTTGCAGATAGTTCCCAATTTATTTTGGCTTCTTCCTTGCTTAGTTTTTCAGCGTAGGTAACCAACTTTTCGCTTTGAGTTTCAGGTTGGCTTTTACCTGATATTATTAATGATAATGTTTTAAGCAGTGCATCTGGCCCAATATTGGTCAGTTTTTCGTATAAACTGGCACTAGTATCTTCAAGTGTAATAGGACAGCTTGCTTTATATAGCATATCGCCAGTATCAAGGCCTATATCCATTTGCATGATCGTTACGCCTGTTTCCGTGTCACCGGCCCAAAGTGAACGTTGAATTGGTGCTGCACCACGCCAACGTGGTAATAGAGAACCATGTACGTTCAGACAGCCTAATCTTGGAATATCTAACACAGCCTTAGGGAGGATTAATCCATAGGCTACAACTATGAGAACATCAGGTTGTTGTTTAAGAAGCCATTGTTGGTTTTCTTCTGAACGTAAAGTGACTGGCTGAAAAACGGTAATATTATGTTCTTCTGCCAGTACTTTTACAGGACTGCGTGTCAGTTTTTTACCTCTTCCGGCAGGCCTGTCTGGTCGCGTTAGAACGCCAACGACCTCATGCTGAGACGTTAATAAAACCTCTAAATGGCGTGCCGCAAAGTCAGGTGTTCCGGCAAAAACAATACGTAAAGAATCAGACACGTTTATTTCCTGTATTAATATAATTTATTTGGTTCGAGCTCTTTGTTTATCCAGCTTTTCTACTTTCTGGCGTATACGTTGGCGTTTCAGTGGGGATAAGTAATCCACAAAAAGCTTACCAACTAAATGGTCCATCTCGTGCTGAATACAAATAGCTAGTAAGCCATCAGCTTGTAATTCAAATGATTGACCATTGTAATCTAAGGCTCTAATTTTGACTTTTTCAGCTCGTGGCACGAGTGCTCGCTGTTCAGGAATAGACAAACAGCCTTCTTCAATCCCAGTATTACCACTTTTTTCCAGTAACTCTGGATTTATCAGCACAAGGCGTTCATTACGAGTTTCCGATACGTCAATAACGACAATACGCTGATGAATATCGACTTGTGTTGCTGCCAGGCCAATGCCTTCCTCTACGTACATAGTTTCAAACATATCATCAATGATACGTTGAATCTCCGCATTAACTTCTTTGACAGGTGTTGCAATAGTGCGAAGCCGCTCGTCTGGGTAATGTAATACTTGTAATACTGACATATATGTTTAGATCTGTGTCCAAAATGTGAATGGTATTTTATGTCTATTCTAGACATTTCCCATTTAGATTGACAGTATTGATTGCTAATTGAGCAGTTTGGTTTTGTCCGTCAATCTCAGTCAGGATGACAACATGGAAGCTATGGAAACATGGTTGCGAATGAAGATGATCTCTCATTTAGCAACAGAAAAAGCAGCAAATATTACAGAGAAATTATTGCATGCTGGGAATAGTTATCTCACCGTGCTTAAAGATAGTGGATTAACGTCAGCACAATGTTTGCAATTTACTAAAGCCAATAAAACCTTTCTAGCTTCATGCTTAAAATGGCTGGAACAGCCGGAACACCATTTATTAACATATTCTCACCCGTTGTATCCACCTCTATTAAAGCAGATACATACCCCACCCCTTGCGCTTTTTGTGTCAGGGAAATTAGATCTTCTTTTAAAGAAGCAGGTGGCGATGGTGGGGAGCAGGGCAGCAAGCTATTATGGCGAGAAGTGGGGAAAAATTTTTGCAGGTGAATTGGTTGGACATGGGTTAGTTATTACTAGTGGTTTAGCTATTGGTATTGATGGTATTTGTCACCGATCTGCGCTGGATAGTGGTGGTCAAACAATAGCTGTATTAGGTAGCGGTCTTGGTCAGATTTATCCTTATAGACACGGATTATTAGCAAAGCAAATAGAGGAGGGGGGAGCCCTTGTTTCTGAATTTTTTCCGGATACTCCTCCACGTGCAAAAAACTTCCCTAAAAGAAATAGGATTATCAGTGGATTAAGTTCGGCAGTTATTGTTGTAGAAGCGAGTCAAAACAGCGGTTCATTAATTACAGCTCGTTGTGCTCTTGAACAGGGAAGGGATGTATTTGCATTACCAGGGTTTTTGGGGAGCTCAGTCAGTGAAGGGAATCACTGGTTAATAAAACAGGGAGCATATCTGGCTACAAATGCAATGGATATTGTGGAACATGTCTACAGTTCACTACAATGGCTACATATGGGAAGAACAAAGGAAGAAGTAAAACCCCAGTTTGAGCAAACTGAGTTGCCATTTGCTGATGTGCTGGTTAACGTAGGTGATGAAATAACGCCAGTTGATATTATTGCGCAACGCTCAGCATTACCTATAGCTGAAGTAATGACAAAACTCCTTGAACTAGAATTATTAGGCAAGGTGGCTGTGGTTGCTGGTGGTTATATGCGCGTGAGTTAATTAATTGAATACTCAAAGTCTTGTTTAGCGTCATATGAGTATAAATTTCAAGTGAAAATGATATGGCAAAAATGGTTCCTTTCTCCACTAATGAAACTGAATATTGTCCTGAATGTGGCTCTGTTTTGGTTATCCGTAATGGCATTCATGGCCCATTTCTTGGATGTTTTAGTTATCCATCATGTCAATATATTCGCTCATTAAAAGGGCAAAGTAACGGCCATGTGGTAAAAGAACTGGAAGGGCAACTATGTCCTGTATGTGGAGCTAATTTAGTTTTACGTCAAGGACGTTATGGAATGTTCATTGGTTGTAGTCGTTATCCTGAATGCGAACATACGGTACTGATTGATAAACCGGATGAGACGTCGATAGCCTGCCCCCAATGCAAAGAAGGGCAACTGCTCCAAAGAAAATCACGTTTCGGAAAAATTTTTCACGCGTGTAACCGTTACCCCAACTGCCAGTTTGTATTAAATAATAAGCCAGTTGTTGGTGAGTGTGTGTTTTGTTTCTATCCATTATTGATGGAAAAACGTACATCACAAGGTGCAAAGATGTTTTGTGCTAGTAAGTTGTGTGGAAAACAGCAAATAAATTGAACTGAGTAATAAAATGAGTAATGAAACATCACCTGTGTTTAAAAATGTATTAACTGCATTAAAAGCAGAAAAAGTTATTGCTTATCCAACTGAAGCTGTTTTTGGGCTTGGATGTGATCCTGATAGTGAAAAAGCGGTAAATGAACTACTTATATTAAAGAAGCGCCCGTGGCAAAAAGGGTTGATTCTTATTGCAGATAATTATAGACAATTACAGCCATATCTTGATGATAAACTTCTAACAAAGGACCAAAAGGAAGTTATATTTGCTTGTTGGCCTGGGCCTGTAACTTGGGTGATTCCTGCAAAAGCCAGTACATCTAAATGGTTGACTGGGCAATTCTCTACTTTGGCTGTTAGAGTTTGTGATCATCCTTTGGTGAAACAGTTATGTACTTTTTATGGAAAACCATTAGTATCGACCAGTGCAAATTTAAATGGTTTTGAGCCATGCCGAACAGCAGAAGAAGTCAGACAACAATTTGGGGATAAACTTTCTGTGTTAGATGGTGATGTTGGAGGGCGGAAAAATCCTTCAGAAATTCGGGACGCTTTAACTGGTGAGCTTTATCGTCAAGGGTAGAATAAATATGAAACAATTCGCTGTCTTTGGTAATCCTGTTATGCACAGTAAATCGCCCCGTATCCATCAGTTATTTGCTGATCAAACAGGTATTGCGCATTGTTATGGGAAGATTTTAGCGCCAATGGGTAAATTTGAAGAGACATTAGATATGTTTCTTAAACAAGGGGGAATAGGAGCTAATGTTACTGTGCCATTTAAAGAGCAGGCATTTATCAGGGCAAATGAGTTGACTGAGCGGGCAAGACTCAGTGGTGCAGTCAATACATTGAAATTGTTAGATAATAATCAATTACTTGGTGATAATACGGATGGTATAGGATTGTTAGCAGATTTGATACGGCTTGAGTTTATTACTCAGGGGCAGCATATTTTAATAATTGGGGCTGGTGGTGGTGCCAGAGGTGTTTTATCTCCATTGTTAGAATTTGGTTGTGATATTACAATTACAAACCGAACGTTCAGTCGTACCATCCAGATTGCAAATAATTTTTCTCCAATAGGTAACATTCGGCCCGTTGAGATGAAAACACTTAATAGCCCTGAGTTTGATCTTATTATCAATGCGACTGCATCCGGTATTAATGGTGAGATTCCTGTTATATCTCCATTAATATTTAATGAAAATTGTGTCTGTTATGACATGTTTTATCAGGCTAATTTGACGCCTTTCATTTCCTTTGCCAAAAAACATGGTGTTTCTCGTTATGCTGATGGATTAGGAATGTTAGTAGGACAGGCCGCTCATTCATTTAAATTATGGCATGGTGTACTACCAGAAATTGCACCTGTGCTGTTAGCATTGGAACAGGAGTTACATTCGTGAATCAATCTATCCAATTTCCTGATAGAGCCGTCATTCCTGATTTAAAAATAGTGTGATCTTACGCACGCTTTATATCTTTGTAGCGCCAATAAGATTGACGGCGATCGCGCATTTTGATCTATTACTTTTATTTGCCGGAAAGTCACTATGTCCATACCTGAGCCTGTCATTAAACGTCTTGATCACCTGGGGCTTATCGCCGCTTTCTGCCATGAAGCCGGATTACCCCGTATGATTGATGCCATTATCCCAAAATACGCAGAGCATACTGTTTCTCACGGCGAGGCGTTTCTTGCGATGATCCTCAACGGGCTGGGATTTCACAGCCGGACACTCCATATGTTTTCCGGGTTTTTCAGGCATAAGCCGATTGAACGCTTGATTGGTCCCGGCATTGACGCAGAGCACCTCAATGACGATGTCCTCGGCCGTACACTGGATGCTTTATATGAGGCTGGCGTATCGGAGGTTTATCAGGTGCTTGCTGAGCAGGTTATTGATAAATTAGGCATAAAATCGGATTCTGTGCATCTTGATATCACGAGTTTCCACGTGGATGGGGAGTACAAGTCATCGCCCGATGAGGATACTCAGCGCATTGAACTGGCGCGGGGTTACAGTCGTGACCACCGCCCCGACCTCAATCAGGTTATCCTTGAGCTGATTTGTGAAAATCAGGCGGGGATACCGGTTTACATGCAGGCAATGAGTGGGAATACCAACGATGCCAAAGCGTTCGCAGAAGTCACAAAACACCCTATTAGTTGTCTGAGAGCAGCGCAAAACAGTCGCTATTTTGTCGCGGATGCCGCGCTGTATAGTGAAGCGGCAATATCTTCTCTTCATCAACAAAAACAACACTTTATTACCCGCGTGCCGTTAACGGTTAAGGAAGCTAAACAGCAGCTGCGGAACGTGAATACCCGCCAATTACAGCCTTTTACCGAAGGTTACGCGGGATGCTGGATTGAATCCCATTATGGCGGGGTCCCGCAACGCTGGTTACTGCTCAGCAGTACGGCTGCCGCGCAACGTGAAGCACAGGCTTTCGCGAAAAACACCCTGAAATTAACGGAAAAAGAGCTGAAATTGTTTGAAAAATTGTGCAAAAAAGCGTTTGCCTGCAAGGAAGATGCGTTACATGCCCTGCGTGATTTTGAATCCGTCTGCCAGTTTCTCGCGGTTGATGCTCCGGAGGCGAAGGAAATCGTGACTTATCAGGGGCGTGGACGTCCGGCGAAAGCTCAACGCGCTCAGATTCATTATCAGCTATCGGGCCGGGCTTACAGCCAGCTGGATAAAGCTGCCGATGCCAGACTCCAGGTGGGGATGTTTATTCTCGCCACCAACGACATGGACGAGGAAGCCCTTGATATGGAAACTTTGCTGGCCAATTACAAAGCCCAGCAAAAGGTTGAGCGGGGCTTCCGGTTTCTGAAAAGCCCGGAGTTCCTGACCGCTTCCCTGTATCTGAAAAAACCGGAACGCATCGAAGCTTTATTGATGGTGATGACATGCAGTTTAATGGTTTATGCGGCGCTGGAGCATAAAATTCGCAGCGGATTGAAACAAAATGCGGCATTTTACCCGGATATGAAAAACCGGCAGACACAATCGCCCACCGCCCGTTGGGTATTTTTAACCTTTGAAGGGATTAATACCTTCGAATTTCAAGAGCATCGGAGGGTAACGGGTATACAACCGTACCAAAGTGACCTGTTGAAAATATTGGGTCAATGGTATGAGTCTTTTTATTCCTGAATTGGGTGCGGAATGTCGGATAGAGAAGAGTGGGATGAACAACAGCAGATTGTCATTTTTCCCGCGTTGGTCAATGGGTCATTGGTTCACTGTACTATGAGGGCTAGGGGCTGTTGACGTTTTGAGAGGAATTATTGAACAGCATGATGATTGAGTATAATTGCTTTCGCCAAAAACCAACCATGCCTTACCATCATGCCGAGAACCATGTTATCAAAAACCCTATGGAATACGCTAGCTGTATTCATGAAACAAAGTGGGCTTATTTATCACAAAGAAGAACATCGCCTGACCTTTGAAGGTATCCTTTACCGTATGAGAATCGGCTGTCCCTGGCGTGACTTACCCCCCGAATTTGGGAAATGGAATACCGTCTTTCGACGATTTAACGAATGGGCAAAGAAAGACATTTTTAATTTAATATTCAAATTGTTATCTGAATATTCTGACACAGAGTGGCTGTTCATTGATGGCAGTATTGTGTGGGCTCATCAACACAGTGCTGGCGCGGCTTCTAAAGAAAATGAATCGATAGGAAAAAGTCGGGGTGGACGTTCAACCAAAATCCATTTGGTCGTGGACAGCTACGGTTTACCTGTGCATTTTGAGCTTTCCGGTGGCCAAACACATGACATCGTTCATGGTGAAAGTCTTGTGTCGCAGTCACCGCCATCGGATTTTATGATTGCGGATAAGGGTTACGATAGTGAAGCCTTCAGGCTTACCGTGAAACAACAAGGTGCAACGCCGGTCATTCCCGACAAGAAAAACCGTCGAAAAGCCGATAAGCGTGTTGATAAATGTTTATATCGTTACCGCCACTTGGTGGAAAATGCATTTGCCAGAATTAAACATTTTCGAGCAATAGCAAAAAGATACGATAAGTTGGAACGTAATTACGCCAGTATGCTAGCTCTGGGTTTTATCCTCATCTGGCTGCCTATGTGGGCTGAATAAATTAGGTACCCGAAAGGTAAACAGCCCCTCATAAACAGAATCTTTAGCGCCAACCGATTATTTTAGATAGAAAAAAGGCTTTATTTATGATCTGATAATTGTCGCCAAACAAAATACCGAGATCAGAGAATAAAGCCGATGACAATTATCCCCACAAAACTTCAGTTAATGCCATTCTTCAGTGACGTTTTTCTTGAAAAAACCGCCCGCCGAGGTGGCTTTATGGAACGGCTCAGAAATATTGGGCCGCTGTCTCTGGTTCTCAGTCTGATTGCCGCACTGAGCAAAGGAAACTGCACCTCCATCGCTGACCTGCACCGGCAATTTAACGGCATATGTCTGAGTGAAAAACACACTGTCGCCTATAAACCCTTCCATAATCAGTTGCGTAAAAGCGCCTTCGCCGATTTTATGAAGACACTGGTAACGTTCGCCATGGCTCAGTTGACTGAACCACCCTTACCCAAAAAATTCGGCCAGTTTGACGATATCCTCTTGCAGGATGACAACTCATTCAACGTTCATCCCGATTTAGCCGGGGTTTTTCCCTGTCGCTTTAGCCCATTGAAGGCGGCGGTTGAGTGCCATATGACCCTGTCTTTGTTCAGCCAATCGCCCATCGCCATGACGGTGACCGCAGACACGGCATCCGAGCGGGCTTATCTGCCTACCTCTCACACCCTACGCAATAAATTGCTGCTGGCGGATGCCGGTTACGTGGATTTCGGGTACTTCGAACAACTTTCCCTGTCCGGGGGATCATTCATCGTTCGGGGAAACCAGTCGCTTAATCCCCTGATTGTCAGCGCCCGAAATGGACAGGGGCGACAATTACCGACACTGGCGGGCAAAAAACTCCGGGAGATTAGTCGCAAAAACAACCGTGCTGAAGTACTGGATTTCACCTGTCGGCGTGGCCGATTCGAATTTCGAGTCATCCGGCGTTGGTTTGCGCCGGAAAAACGCTTTTGTTTCTGGCTCACCAATCTGCCGCCATCCCACTTTACCGAAGATGACATCATGGCAGTCTACCGCTGTCGCTGGCAGGTCGAACTGCTGTTCAGGGAACTAAAATCCCACACCAACTAGACAGGTTTTGCGACCGGTCAGAAAGCGATAGCGGAAGGGCTCATCTGGGCAAGTCTGCTGGCGTTGATAGTCCGGCGCAGTCTGGCGAGGCGGTTTTTGCCTTCAGTTTCCTTTCTCAAGGCAGCCAAAAATGTTGATGTTTGGTTGTTGCCGATATTGGGCGCGATTATTCATCATGCCGGGTCGGAAATAGAACACCATCTGGATTGGGCCCTGAAATATCTCGCCAAAAATGCGTTGAAGTTGCCCCAAAGAAAATCCAATAAAGATAATGGGTTGGAGGGTATTTTCGAGAGGCTTAATACTTAAGGTTCAGTGTATGAACAGCCCCTAGTTATTTTCTATGCAATGAAACTAATAAATAAATCATATAATAAAAAAATTGAGGCTATGCCAGACCAGATACCCCCAACTACTAAAGAAAAATCGTTAATAAAAATCCGTAATTTACTGAAAGAGTAAAAATAAACCTATCAAAACTAAAAGGCCAGTGGTAATAAATCTAATGATCCCTTACCACTGGCCTCCCAGTTACTTACCTTGTTATACTTTCCTTTTCTCTGGTAGCTTCCTTTCCCTTTTTTATTTTTCTCAATTCGTTGTTTGAATAATGGATCACGCAGTAGGGCTTCAATAGCATTATCCTTTATTACGCCTTTTTTATGGTGATATGCAATCATCATATTCCTCTATCATATTAATTGACCTAAAAACCTAGCAAGTGTACTCGCTGAATCTTCCATAATAAAGAAAAATTACTTATTTAAAGCTCCTTGCTCTAAAGTTTCAAGAATAGAACAATAAGTACTTATATGAGAACTTCCACAACAAGCATCACTTAACATCTTAAGTGAATCACGCATTTTTAGCATTTCAAGAAGTTTTTCCTCTACTTCCATCAATCTAGAATCGACAATTTGCTTCGATTCTTCACAAGTATGATGATCTGGATCTACACGAATAGACAATAATTCTGTGATAGCTTCCAATGTAAACCCCAGTTGCTTGGCATAACGTATAAATCGAAGACGCTGTAAATCTTGCTCTGTATAAAGCCTATATCCCCCCTCGGTCCGATTCTGATGTTCCATCATTCCTTGTTTTTCATAGAACCGCACTGTATCAGGGGTCACATTCGCTAATTTAGCCAGTTGACCAATACGATACATATCATATCTCCTACAATAAACACACTGTTTGAGATATCAGCATAACAGGATGGAAAGAAATAAGTGAGAAATTCAGATATACAAATGTAAAAAAACCGGGATAAACCCGGTTCTTTTATATGCCTCTACAGATTACTCTGCAGTCGCAACTTCTGTTTGAGGCTCAACAGCACGGTCAACGAGCTCGATGTATGCCATCGGAGCATTGTCACCAGCACGGAAGCCACACTTAAGAATACGAGTGTAACCACCTGCACGGCTCGCAAAACGCGGGCCCAGCTCATTAAACAGTTTTGCCACGATTTCGTTATCACGAGTACGGGCGAATGCCAGACGACGATTAGCTACGCTGTCGGTCTTGGCAAGAGTAATCAGCGGCTCAACGACGCGACGCAGTTCTTTCGCTTTAG
This sequence comes from Photorhabdus stackebrandtii, assembly GCF_011189495.1. Taxonomy (NCBI): domain Bacteria; kingdom Pseudomonadati; phylum Pseudomonadota; class Gammaproteobacteria; order Enterobacterales; family Morganellaceae; genus Photorhabdus; species Photorhabdus stackebrandtii. Next base: position 15,341 of record NZ_PUJV01000037.1, on the reverse strand, counting down.
GCAGAGTCGTCTTGATGATTTCATGACGGACCAAAGAACCTGCCATGTTGCGGAACATAGCTTGGCGATGGCTGCTGTTGCGGTTCAATTGACGACCACTCTTACGATGGCGCATGACCTTATCCTTCTCAGTAAAACCTTAACCTGTGATCTAGTTATTCATCAGCAATACTTGCTGGTGGCCAGTTTTCCAAGCGCATGCCTAGAGATAAGCCACGTGAAGCCAGTACGTCTTTGATCTCTGTAAGAGATTTTTTACCCAGGTTAGGTGTCTTAAGCAACTCAACCTCGGTACGCTGTACCAAATCACCGATGTAGTGGATAGCTTCTGCCTTAAGGCAGTTAGCAGAGCGGACAGTCAATTCCAGATCGTCAACAGGGCGCAGCAGGATCGGATCAAACTCTGGCTTCTCCTCTTTTACTTCTGGCTGACGTACATCACGTAAATCAACAAAAGCTTCCAGCTGTTCAGCCAAAATAGTAGCTGCACGGCGAATCGCCTCTTCAGGATCGATTGTACCGTTAGTTTCCATCTCGATAACCAACTTGTCCAAATCGGTACGTTGTTCTACACGCGCTGCTTCAACATTGTAGGCAATACGCTCTACTGGGCTATAACAAGCGTCTACTAACAAACGACCAATAGGGCGCTCATCTTCTTCCGAATGAATCCGGGCAGAAGCCGGCACATAACCTCGACCACGCTGAACTTTAATACGCATGCTTATAGAAGCAGTTTCGTCAGTCAGGTGGCAGATTACATGTTGCGGCTTGACGATTTCGACATCTCCATCATGGATAATGTCGGCTGCAGTCACAGGGCCAATGCCAGACTTATTCAAGGTAAGAATAACTTCATCTTTGCCCTGAACTCTTACCGCCAGCCCTTTCAGGTTGAGGAGAATCTCCAGGATATCTTCCTGTACACCTTCTTTGGTGCTGTACTCATGCAGTACACCATCAATCTCAACCTCAGTCACCGCACAACCCGGCATAGACGAAAGCAGAATACGGCGCAGTGCGTTGCCTAGAGTATGACCAAAGCCACGCTCTAAAGGCTCAAGGGTCACCTTGGCGTGCGTCGAACTGACTTGCTCGATATCAACCAGGCGCGGTTTTAGAAACTCTGTCACAGAACCCTGCATTGTGTCCTCTCTTTGGTGCTAAGCTTTACTTAGAGTAAAGCTCGACGATCAGGTGTTCGTTGATGTCAGCGGACAGATCGGTACGTTCTGGAGTACGTTTGAACACACCTTCCATCTTCGCAGCATCAACCTCCAACCAAGTTGGTTTCTCACGCTGCTCAGCTAGCTCTAAAGCCGCCTTGATACGAGACTGCTTTTTCGATTTTTCGCGAACGCTGACTACGTCATTCGGGGATACCTGATAAGAAGCGATGTTAACAACGCGACCATTTACCATGATAGCCTTATGGCTCACGATTTGGCGTGATTCAGCACGAGTCGCGCCGAAACCCATACGGTAAACAACGTTGTCCAGACGACCTTCCAGCAAACTCAACAGGTTCTCACCTGTATTGCCTTTCAGACGAGTTGCTTCTTTATAATAATTACGGAATTGACGTTCTAGGACACCATAAATACGGCGCACTTTTTGTTTTTCACGTAACTGTACACCGTAGTCAGACAGACGCGGTTTACGTGCGCCATGCTGTCCAGGTGGTTGCTCCAATTTACACTTGGTGTCAATCGCGCGAACGCCAGACTTCAGGAATAGGTCTGTACCCTCGCGACGGCTCAGCTTGAGCTTAGGACCCAAATATCTTGCCATTTTCTTTCTCCAACAAACCTAAAAAAGTAAACGCTATTAAACGCGACGTTTTTTAGGTGGACGACAACCGTTATGAGGGATCGGAGTCACATCAGTAATGTTAGTGATGCGGAAACCTGCCGCATTTAACGCTCGGATAGTTGACTCGCGGCCAGGACCAGGTCCTTTAACCATAACTTCCAGGTTCTTAATTCCGTATTCTTTCACTGCTTCAGCACAGCGCTCTGCTGCAACCTGAGCCGCAAACGGAGTAGATTTACGAGAACCACGGAAACCGGAACCACCCGCGGTTGCCCAACCCAGAGCGTTACCCTGACGGTCAGTAATGGTCACGATGGTGTTGTTGAAAGAAGCATGGATATGAGCCACACCGTCAGAGACTTGCTTTCTTACACGCTTACGTGCACGAATAGGTGCTTTTGCCATTATACAATACCCCGATTATTTCTTGATCGGCTTACGTGGACCCTTACGGGTACGTGCATTGGTCTTAGTACGCTGACCGCGAACCGGTAGACCACGACGGTGACGTAAACCACGATAAGTACCAAGATCCATCAGACGTTTGATGCTCAGGGTTACTTCACGACGCAGATCACCTTCTACAACGTATTTGGCAACTTCGTCACGCAGCTTGTCAATTTGCTCTTCAGACAGCTCACTGATCTTAACATGTTCAGCAATACCCGCTGCAGCACAAATGGCTTGGGAGCGAGTTTTGCCTATTCCGTAGATCGATGTTAAAGCGATTACGGTATGCTTCTGATCAGGAATGTTAATGCCTGCTATACGGGCCACTATGCACTCCTACAATTATTTACGGCAACACTATTCTGAAAAGCCCGTTTTCAGGATACTCAAACAATGTTGCTGTGATATAAAAAGATTGGCTGGCTAATTTAGCCAGCTCAAACCGACTTTGCAAGAAAAATATGCTATTTTATCAGCCTTGGCGTTGTTTATGCTTAGGCTCTGCACTGCAAATCACACGAACGACACCGTTACGCTTAACGATTTTGCAGTTGCGACATAATTTCTTGACGGAAGCACGAACTTTCATTTTTACTCTCCGTAACTTCTCAAGCAAACCAATCAGCGGTTATAACCTTTAAGGTTTGCCTTCTTCAATGCAGACTCATACTGACTTGACATCATCAAAGTTTGCACTTGAGCCATAAAGTCCATGATGACCACAACTACTATAAGTAGCGAAGTACCTCCAAAATAAAATGGTACCTTCATCGCGTCACGCATGAACTCCGGGATTAAGCAGATAAAAGTAATATACATCGCACCAACTAAAGTCAGGCGTGTCATTACCTTATCAATGTACTTGGCCGTTTGCTCTCCCGGACGAATTCCTGGTACAAATGCACCGGACTTCTTCAGGTTATCTGCTGTTTCTCTCGGGTTAAAAACCAATGCTGTATAAAAGAAACAGAAGAAGATGATTGCAGACGCGTAGAGTAACACATAAAGCGGTTGCCCAGGCTGCAAATACATTGAAATAGTAGTCAGCCAGTTCCAACCAGTTCCACCCCCAAACCAAGAAGCTATGGTACCAGGGAACAGAATAATGCTGGAAGCGAAAATTGCAGGGATAACCCCGGCCATATTCACTTTCAACGGTAAATGTGTGCTCTGTGCAGCATAAACTCGGCGACCTTGTTGACGTTTCGCATAGTTAACAACGATACGCCGTTGACCACGTTCCATGAAAACAACGAAGAAAGTTACTGCAAACACTAATACTGCAACCAACAGCAACAGGAGGAAGTGCAGATCGCCTTGCCGAGCTTGCTCAATGGTATGGCCGATGGCCGGCGGCAAACCCGCAACAATACCAGCAAAGATTATGATAGAGATACCGTTTCCAATACCACGCTCAGTAATCTGCTCACCCAACCACATCAGGAACATAGTCCCAGTAACTAGGCTCACAACAGCCGTGAAGTAGAAAGCAAATCCTGGGTTAATCACCAGCCCTTGCATTCCTGGCATATTCGGCAAACCAGTAGCAATACCGATTGACTGGAATATAGCCAGCACTAAAGTACCATAGCGAGTATACTGGCTAATCTTACGACGACCAGCTTCCCCTTCCTTCTTAATCTCTGCCAACGTTGGGTGAACCACCGTCAACAACTGAATAATAATAGACGCAGAAATATACGGCATTATCCCCAGAGCAAAGATAGAAGCACGACTTAAAGCACCACCAGAGAACATGTTAAACATTTCAATGATAGTGCCCCTTTGCTGTTCGAGCAATTTGGCAAGCACAGTGGCATCAATACCAGGGATAGGAATAAAAGAACCAATACGGAAAACAATCAGCGCTCCAATAACAAACAACAGTCTGCGTTTCAGCTCGCCTAGTCCACCTTTAGCGCTTTGAAAATCTAATCCTGGTTGTTTAGCCATCTGTTACTTATTCCTCAATTTTACCGCCAGCAGCTTCAATTGCCGCACGAGCGCCCTTAGTAACACGAAGGCCACGCACAGTTACCGCGCGATTGATTTCGCCAGAAAGCATAACTTTTGCGAATTCAATTTGAGTGCCAACGATGTTAGCGGCTTTCAGTGCGTTCAGATCGATAACATCGCCTTCAACGGCGGCAAAATCAGACAGACGAACCTCCGCTGTAATCATTGCCTTACGTGAAGTGAAGCCAAATTTTGGCAAACGACGGTATAAAGGCATCTGACCACCTTCAAAACCGCGACGTACGCCACCGCCAGAACGAGATTTCTGACCTTTGTGACCACGGCCACCAGTTTTACCCAAGCCAGAACCAATACCACGACCTACACGTTTAGGCGCATGCTTGGCACCTTCAGCCGGAGACAGAGTATTTAAGCGCATCTGTTACTCCTCAACTTTAACCATATAGGAAACTAAGTTGATCATACCACGTATAGCAGGAGTATCTTCGCGCTCTACTGTATGACCGATACGACGCAGACCTAAACCAACCAAAGTTGCCTTATGTTTAGGCAGGCGGCCGATTGAACTGCGAATTTGCGTTACTTTAATAGTCTTAGCCATGGCCATTACCCCAGAATTTCTTCGACGGATTTACCACGCTTAGCTGCGACCATTTCTGGAGACTTCATGCTGTCTAAAGCATCCAGAGTTGCACGAACCACATTGATAGGGTTAGTGGAACCATAGGTTTTAGCCAGTACGTTACGAACACCAGCCACTTCCAAAACAGCACGCATAGCACCGCCTGCGATGATACCAGTACCTTCGTGAGCAGGTTGCATAAACACGCGGGAACCGGTGTGTGCACCTTTCACTGGGTGATGCAGAGTGCCGCTGTTTAGTGCGACGGTTTTCATATTGCGACGGGCTTTTTCCATCGCTTTCTGGATTGCTGCCGGAACTTCGCGTGCTTTGCCGTAGCCAAAACCAACGCGACCATTACCATCACCTACAACAGTCAGTGCGGTAAAGCTGAAAATCCGGCCACCTTTTACGGTTTTAGATACGCGGTTTACCGCGATCAGCTTTTCCTGCAGTTCGCCAGCTTGTTTTTCGATGTGAGCCATCTTACACCTCTACCTTAGAACTGAAGGCCAGCTTCACGGGCAGCATCTGCCAGTGCCTGGACTCGACCATGATATTGGAAACCAGAACGGTCAAAGGATACATCTTTGATACCTTTCTCCAGTGCACGTTCAGCAATTGCTTTACCAACTGCTGCTGCTGCTTCTTTATTTCCAGTGTATTTCAATTGCTCATTGATAGCTTTTTCTGTAGTAGAAGCTGCCACCAAAGTTTCAGAACCGTTTGGTGCGATAACCTGCGCATAAATATGGCGTGGGGTACGATGTACCACCAGGCGAGTTGCACCCAGTTCCTGGAGCTTGCGGCGTGCGCGGGTCGCACGACGGATACGAGCTGCTTTCTTATCCATAGTGTTACCTTACTTCTTCTTAGCCTCTTTGATACGCACGACTTCATCGGCGTAACGAACACCCTTACCTTTATAAGGCTCAGGACGACGATAGGCACGCAGTTCTGCCGCAACTTGACCGATTACCTGCTTATCAGCACCTTTCAGCACGATTTCAGTTTGTGACGGACATTCTGCAGTAATGCCTGCTGGCAGTTCGTGGTCAACTGGATGCGAGAAGCCCAGAGACATGTTAACAACATTGCCTTTGACTGCTGCACGATAACCAACACCTACCAGTTGAAGCTTCTTAGTGAAGCCTTCGGTAACACCAATAACCATGGCATTCAGCAAAGAACGAGTTGTGCCCGCCTGTGCCCAACCATCAACATAACCATCGCGTGGAGCGAAGGTTAGTTGGTTACCTGCATACTTAACTTCAACTGCGCTGTGGATTGTACGACTCAGCTCGCCGTTTTTACCCTTAATCGAAATAACCTGACCGTTGAGTTTTACCTCTACGCCGGCAGGAATGACGACGGGTGCTTTTGCAACACGAGACATTCTTTCCTCCCGAATTAAGCTACGTAGCAGAGAATCTCGCCACCAAGACCTGCTTGGCGAGCTGCACGATCAGTCATTACACCTTTAGAGGTAGAAACAACAGCAATACCTAAACCAGCCATAACTTGTGGCAGTGCATCTTTTTTCTTATAGATGCGCAGACTTGGACGGCTTACACGCTGAATACTTTCTACGACAGCCTTACCCTGGAAGTACTTCAGTACTAATTCCAGTTCTGGCTTGGTGTCGCCTTCAATTTTATAATCTTCAATATAACCTTCTTCCTTCAGCACTTTGGCAATTGCCACTTTCAGCTTGGAGGAAGGCATGGTGACCGCAACTTTATTCGCGGCCTGACCGTTACGGATACGGGTCAGCATATCCGCGATGGGATCTTGCATGCTCATCTGTCTTTACTCCCGTGATTCAATTGGTGACAATTACCAGCTAGCCTTTTTAAGACCCGGGATTTCACCGCGCATAGCGGCTTCACGGACTTTAATACGGCTCAACCCAAACTTCCGCAAAAATCCATGCGGACGCCCAGTTTGACGGCAGCGATTACGCTGACGAGAAGGGCTGGAATCACGTGGCAGTGTTTGCAGCTTAAGAACAGCATTCCAACGCTCTTCATCAGATGCATTCACATCAGAAATGATAGTTTTCAGTTCTACACGTTTAGTGAAGAATTTTTCAGCTAATTTCACACGTTTCACATCACGTGCTTTCATTGATTGCTTAGCCATGAATACCCTGCCTTACTTGCGGAACGGGAAGTTAAAAGCAGCCAACAGTGCGCGGCCTTCATCATCAGATTTCGCAGTTGTGGTGATAGTAATATCTAAGCCACGAACACGATCCACTTTATCATAATCGATTTCAGGGAAGATGATTTGCTCACGTACACCCATGCTGTAATTACCACGACCATCAAATGACTTAGCGGACAAGCCACGGAAGTCACGGATACGAGGTACAGCAATAGAAATCAGGCGCTCAAGAAACTCCCACATGCGTTCACCACGCAGGGTTACTTTACAGCCGATTGGATAGCCCTGACGGATTTTGAAGCCTGCAACTGATTTGCGTGCTTTGGTGATCAATGGTTTTTGACCAGAGATTGCTGTTAGATCCGCTGCTGCATTATCCAGCAGTTTCTTATCAGCGATCGCCTCACCAACACCCATGTTCAGGGTGATCTTCTCGACCCGAGGGACTTGCATGACAGAATTGTAGTCAAACTGAGCCATCAGTTTTTGGACTACCTCGTCTTTGTAGTAATCATGCAGTTTCGCCATCGTATTACTCCAAATTACTTGATAGTTTCGCTATTAGATTTAAAGAAACGAACTTTTTTACCGTCTTCAAATCTAAAACCTACACGGTCAGCCTTGCTGGTTGCCGCATTGAAGATTGCAACGTTTGAAACTTGAATTGCAGCTTCTTTTTCAACGATGCCACCTGGTTGATTCAGCGCCGGAACAGGCTTCTGATGTTTTTTAACCAAGTTAATACCTTCAACAATGACTTTCCCAGTAGAAAGAACCTGTTTTACTTTACCGCGCTTACCTTTATCTTTGCCAGTCAGCACGATAACTTCGTCATCACGACGGATTTTCGCTGCCATTGTCCGCTCCTTAGAGTACTTCTGGTGCCAGGGAGATAATTTTCATGAACTTTTCATTACGAAGTTCACGAGTTACCGGCCCAAAAATACGCGTACCGATAACTTGCTCACTCGTGTTGTTTAACAACACACAAGCATTGCCATCGAAGCGAATGACAGAACCGTCAGGGCGACGAATACCCTTCTTGGTGCGCACCACTACCGCTTTCAGGACATCACCTTTTTTCACTTTACCACGAGGAATTGCTTCCTTGATGGTGATTTTAATGATGTCGCCGACATGTGCGTAGCGACGGTGCGAGCCACCCAGAACCTTGATACACATTACGCGACGTGCACCGGAGTTGTCGGCCACGTTCAGCATAGTCTGTTCTTGGATCATTTTAGTGCTCCGCTAAATGTCAACTACTACTGAGCCCACTTCATTATTATTATGAAGAGGCCGTTCAAATACCCCATACCATGAGGGCGCGGCATTATAACACCACATCTCAGATATGGATAGAAAAAATAAACGGCCCATAATCTGAGCCGTTTACTCTATTCGAGTCAGCTTACAGAATCGCTTTCTCTATAACGCGAACTAAAGTCCAAGATTTAGTTTTGGACAACGGACGGGTTTCGCGGATTTCCACTACATCACCGATTCCACATTCATTGTTCTCGTCATGTACGTGCAGTTTAGTCGTACGCTTGATGAACTTACCATACAGAGGATGTTTCACCTTACGCTCGATAGTAACAACAATAGATTTTTCCATTTTGTCACTAACAACACGACCTTGCAGAGTACGGATTTTATCGGTCATTACGCACCCGCCTTCTCAGTCAGTAAAGTCTTAACGCGTGCGATATCACGACGCACTTGTTTCAACAGATGAGACTGTTGTAGCTGACCACTTGCTGCCTGCATGCGCAGGTTAAATTGTTCACGCAGCAGGTTCAGCAGCTCAGTGTTCAGCTCTTCAACGCTTTTTTCGCGCAGCTCTTGTGCTTTCATTACATCACCGTCTTAGTTACAAAGGTGGTTTTGATAGGCAGTTTCGCTGCTGCCAGCTTGAATGCTTCACGAGCCAGCTCTTCAGGCACACCGTCCATTTCATAAAGAACTTTACCGGGCTGGATCAAGGCAACCCAATATTCTACGTTACCTTTACCTTTACCCATACGCACTTCGAGTGGCTTTTCAGTGATAGGTTTGTCTGGGAATACACGGATCCAGATTTTACCTTGACGTTTAATTGCACGGGTCATAGCACGACGTGCCGCTTCAATCTGACGTGCAGTCAGACGACCACGGCCCACAGCTTTCAGACCGAAAGTGCCGAAGCTAACATCCGCACCTGCTGCTAGGCCACGGTTACGGCCTTTATGCACTTTACGGAATTTCGTACGCTTTGGTTGTAACATCAGCGACTCTCCTTACTTGCGGCCTTTACGCTGCTGCTTTTTAGGTTGCGCAGCCGGTTTTTCCGCCTGTTCAACAGCAGCCATACCACCCAAGATCTCACCTTTGAAGATCCATACCTTAACGCCGAGTACACCATAAGTGGTGTGCGCTTCTGAAGTGTTATAGTCGATGTCTGCACGCAGTGTGTGCAATGGTACACGACCTTCACGATACCATTCAGTACGCGCAATTTCAGCACCGCCCAAACGGCCACTTACTTCCACTTTAATGCCTTTAGCGCCCAAACGCATTGCGTTCTGAACCGCGCGCTTCATAGCACGGCGGAACATAACACGACGTTCCAGCTGCGAAGTGATGCTATCAGCAACCAGTTTAGCGTCCAGCTCAGGCTTACGCACTTCAGAAATATTAATTTGCGCAGGCACACCAGCGATTTCCGCTACAGTTTTACGCAGTTTTTCTACGTCTTCACCTTTCTTACCAATTACGATACCTGGGCGAGCAGTGTGAATAGTTACACGAATGCTTTTCGCAGGACGTTCAATAACAACGCGTGAAATAGACGCTTTTGCCAGTTCTTTATTCAAGTACTGGCGCACTTTAAAATCGCTGTCCAAGTTGTCAGCGAATTCTTTGGTATTCGCATACCAGGTAGAGTTCCAAGGTTTGACGATACCCAGGCGAATACCATTAGGATGTACTTTCTGACCCATTGCTAGTCTCCAGAGTCTCAGCGATCGGACACAACCACAGTAATGTGGCTGCTGCGCTTCAGGATGCGATCTGCACGACCTTTCGCACGAGGCATAATGCGCTTCATGGTAGGGCCTTCGTCTACGAAAATCTTCGTGACTTTCAGATCATCAATGTCAGCGCCATCGTTGTGTTCTGCATTAGCAATAGCAGACTCAAGTACCTTCTTCACTAAACCAGCAGCTTTCTTGTTGGTATAGGTCAAAGTTTCCAGAGCTTGCGACACTTTCTTACCGCGAATCAGGTCAGCTACAAGGCGAACCTTCTGAGCAGAAGAACGAGCGTGGCGATGTTTAGCGATAGTTTCCATCTCTTCCTCCTACCTTAGCGCTTTTTAGCCTTTTTATCGGCCGCATGGCCGCGATAAGTACGAGTCGGCGCAAATTCACCTAGTTTGTGACCAACCATTTCGTCGGAAACAAAAACTGGTACATGCTGACGACCATTATGGACAGCGATGGTCAAACCGATCATGTTAGGAAAGATCGTTGAACGACGGGACCAAGTCTTAATAGGCTTTTTGTCTCCGCTTTCCACCGCTTTCTCTACCTTCTTCAGCAAGTGCAGGTCAATAAATGGACCTTTCTTGAGAGAACGTGGCATGGCTTATCCTCTAATTATTTTTTAGTACGGCGACGTACAATGAACTGATCAGTACGTTTATTACTACGGGTCTTCTTACCTTTAGTTTGAACACCCCAAGGAGTTACAGGATGTTTACCAAAGTTACGACCTTCACCACCACCATGTGGGTGATCTACTGGGTTCATCGCCGTACCACGAACGGTAGGACGAATGCCACGCCAGCGACTTGCACCAGCTTTACCCAGAACACGTAGCATATGTTCTGCGTTACCAACTTCACCTAAAGTAGCGCGGCAGTCAGACAGAACTTTACGCATTTCACCAGAACGCAAACGCAAAGTTACATAAGAACCATCACGAGCAACGATCTGAACATATGCACCAGCGGAACGAGCCAACTGACCGCCTTTACCCGGCTTCATTTCTACGTTATGTACAGTAGAACCAACCGGGATATTACGCATTGGCAATGCATTACCAGCTTTGATAGCTGCGTCAGCACCAGATTGGATCTGATCACCAGCTTTCAGGCCCTTAGGTGCAAGAATATAACGACGTTCACCGTCTTTATACAGAACCAGGGCGATGTTTGCTGAACGGTTTGGATCATATTCCAAACGCTCAACTACAGCAGGGATACCATCTTTGTTACGCTTGAAGTCAATCAAACGATAGTGCTGTTTGTGGCCACCACCGATGTGACGAGTGGTAATACGGCCATTGTTGTTACGACCACCGGTTTTGCTGCTTTTTTCCAGCAACGGAGCATAAGGTTTACCCTTATGCAGCTCAGGGTTAACCACTTTAACAACGTGGCGACGGCCCGGAGACGTAGGTTTACATTTAACAATTGCCATTGTTCTTTACTCCTCCGACTTACTCTGCACCACCGATGAAGTCCATATTCTGGCCTTCCTTCAGAGTGACATAAGCTTTTTTCCAGTCGCTACGACGACCAATACGCTGACCGTGGCGTTTAATTTTGCCTTTAACCAGCAAAGTGTTAACACCTTCAACTTCGACTTCAAACAATTTCTGCACAGCAGCTTTAATTTCTGCTTTAGTCGCGTCTTTTGCAACTTTGAGAACGATGGTATTGCTTTTTTCCATCGCTGTAGAAGCTTTTTCAGATACGTGCGGCGCGCGCAGTACTTTCAGCAGACGTTCTTCACGAATCATGCCAGCATCTCCTCAACTTGCTTCACAGCGTCAGCAGTCATAACCACTTTATCGAAGGCGATCAAACTAACCGGATCGATACCAGCTGCATCACGAACATCAACCTTGTACAGGTTGCGAGCTGCTAAGAACAAGTTCTCATCAACTTCACCAGTAATAATCAGCACATCTTCCAGAGCCATTTCTTTCAGTTTCTGAGCCAGAAGCTTAGTTTTAGGGGCTTCTACAGAAAAACGCTCGACAACGATCAGACGATCTTGACGTACCAGTTCAGACAGGATGCTTTTCAGAGCACCTCGGTACATTTTCTTATTAACTTTTTGACTGTGGTCCTGTGGCTTAGCTGCGAAAGTTACACCACCAGAGCGCCAAATTGGGCTCTTAATAGAACCAGATCGTGCACGTCCAGTACCTTTCTGACGCCATGGTTTTTTACCTGAACCAGAAACTTCAGCACGGGTTTTCTGAGCACGAGTACCTTGACGTGCACCAGCTGCGTAAGCAACAACTACTTGATGCACAAGCGCTTCATTGAAATCACGCCCGAAGGTAGTTTCGGAAACAGTCAGCGCGCCTTGCGCGTCTTTCATTACCAATTCCATTCCTATCTCCTCGACGTTACGCCTTGACAGCCGGTTTTACGATCAGGTTGCCGCCAGTTGCACCTGGAACAGCACCTTTGACCAGCAGCAGGTTGCGCTCAGCGTCAACACGTACTACATCCAGGCTTTGAACAGTTACACGCTCATTACCCAGTTGGCCTGCCATTTTCTTGCCTTTAAATACCTTGCCCGGAGTTTGGTTCTGACCGATAGAACCCGGAACACGATGAGACAAAGAGTTACCGTGGCTAGCATCTTGGGTACGGAAGTTCCAGCGCTTAACAGTACCAGCAAAACCTTTACCTTTAGATGTACCAGTAACGTCGACTTTCTTAACGTCAGCGAAAATTTCAACGCTAATGCTTTGACCTACAGTATATTCTTCGTCTTCAGACAGACGGAATTCACGCAGGATACGGCCAGCTTCAACGCCAGCTTTAGCGAAATGACCTGCTTCAGGTTTGTTTACACGGTTAGCTTTTTTGCTACCAGTAGTAACCTGAATTGCACGATAACCGTCACTATCCAGATCTTTAACCTGAGTAACACGGTTATCTTCAATTTCGATAACAGTTACAGGGATTGAAACTCCATCTTCAGTGAAGATACGAGTCATACCCACTTTTTTACCGACTAAACCAATCATTGTTTCAACCTCTCAATCGTTCAATGACCTGATTAACCCAGGCTGATCTGCACGTCTACACCGGCAGCCAGATCCAGACGCATCAGAGCATCAACGGTTTTCTCAGTTGGCTCAACGATGTCAACCAGACGCTTATGAGTGCGAATTTCGTACTGATCACGCGCATCTTTATTAACATGCGGAGAAATCAGAACGGTAAAACGCTCTTTACGAGTCGGCAGCGGGATCGGACCACGAACCTGCGCACCAGTGCGCTTAGCGGTCTCGACAATTTCCGCAGTTGATTGATCGATCAAACGATGATCAAATGCTTTCAGGCGGATACGGATTCTTTGGTTCTGCATGAGACCAGAGCTCCAACTATTTTATAAACGTAAATGATCACTACTCGTTCCCATTCCGATTGATGGGAGAGTGTAATCGTTCAATATATAACCCCCATATTGGGAGTATTTTAAAATGGCAGAAAAACAAAACACTGCACATTTACTGACTAAAAAATCAGACTTACTCAAAGTAAGCCCGCGTATTATACGCAAATCAATTAGCAAAGCAAGATACAGATGAAAATCTGTTCGGAGTAGAATAAATGGGTGTAAAATTAAGATGCCCTAGCTTTAGTAGATAGGGCATATTCCAGGACTATTCTCCTTCAAGGATCTGTGCCTGGGTATAATTTTGAATCCCCATGCGTTCAATTAGTTCAAACTGAGTTTCCAGCCAATCAATGTGTCCTTCTTCTTCATCTAAGATATCGATCATCAAATCACGACTAACATAGTCATGAATCGAATCAGCATAAGCGATAGCTTCTCTCAAATCCTTAGCTCCTTGCAATTCGAGTTGCAAGTCGGATTTGAGCATTTCTTCAATATCTTCTCCGATGTTAAGTTTTCCTAGATCCTGCAAATTAGGAATCCCCTCAAGAAAAAGGATACGTTCAATGTACCTATCAGCATGTTTCATTTCATCGATAGATTCATGATATTCCTTATCATTAAGACGGGTAAGGCCCCAGTTTTTGAACATCCGGGCGTGCAGAAAATACTGATTAATTGCAACAAGCTCATTTCCAAGAAGTTTGTTCAAATGAGCAATTATTTTTTTATCACCTTTCATAGCCTAATCCTCCGCTTCCAGTACCTAAAGTGTAGTACTTATTCAGCAGAGTAGTAGTAAACTTACCTTATTTTTTATCAAGCAACGTTATCTATCTTAGGCAGTTGTGCAATTTCCTCATTAATTAGCTCTCTGGCTTGGCGTATGCATTTACCACAATCACGGCCCACAGGCACAATACGTTTTAGTTCTCTGATAGAGTGAACATGATGCTGACGCACCACGTTACGTATTGTCTTGTCACTCACCGCATTACATAGGCAAACATACATAAATAGCACTCTCTGGTACATATTATAGCTTATATTAAATAATAATGAGTATCATTTCAATAATCATTCGTATTTTAATTCTCTGATCCCGCTCTTCCAAATTTCCTTTCACCTTCATCAGGTTGAAATGCTTCATTCATCCGCATAATATTCTGATGGATAAGACTTTTATCACTACTGGTAGCTTTATTAAACTCATTCCATCCTACATAAAATTTAGCTAAACCAACCACATATTAAAGACACAGCAACTACACTATTTCCTACACCAACAACTTGCTCTAGAGCTGATAGTTGGAAGGAAAGAGAGGGATCATCTGTTTACGATATTGCAGGACTCACATGTTTAGTTGTATGAGAACGGACTTAGCATAAGAACAAACGTTGACATATTTAATGACGAATGGGTGATAAGTACAGATGTACCCTGAGTATCTTGGTAGAACAAGCAGATAATACCCAAGGACAAACTATGAACTGTCACAGTCAAAAACCAGAGATTAGAAGAAATACTCCAAGATGATTCATGTAGGCAATTCAAGGAAAGGATATATTTAAAGACATCAACCGACAGACACCTGATGTAGTACACCAGGTGTCTACTCTAAAACAAACCCGAGTTCAAGCTTGTTCTAGGACTAAATATACGATCAGCTATTAAGCAATGACTTTAGCAACAACACCAGCACCTACTGTACGGCCACCTTCACGGATTGCGAAGCGCAGACCCTGGTCCATCGCGATTGGTGCAATCAGGGTAACGATCATCTGAATGTTATCACCTGGCATCACCATTTCTACGCCTTCTGGCAGTTCGATAGTCCCGGTCACGTCAGTTGTACGGAAGTAGAACTGTGGGCGGTAGCCTTTGAAGAACGGAGTATGACGGC
>NZ_PUJV01000036.1:0-28989 GCF_011189495.1 Photorhabdus stackebrandtii | reverse complement strand
TAACTTATCAAGGGCAGTTGCCCTGATATTATGGGCTATTTTTAGCCTGTCATGGGTTGCCAGTCCCAATAACAGGCAATAAATTTCTGTGGGGTTATTTTCAATGCCGACCTTTTGCGACACCCTCGCACTGGGCGAGGGTTTACGGCGGGTCTTGCTAAAAGAGGCGGGGCTCGTCGTTTCTGCCCACTGAGGCTTGTGTCAAACTCGTCAAGAACGCGCGCTACGGGAACTTTCCTGACACGGTGGGAGCCGTCAATGCGGTTATGTCCATTTCAACGCGGCATCATCGATAGGCTGTCCCAAAACTTGTTGATCTTTTTTGTAATCATGTGGAACCTGCCAGGTTGAGCTGCGTCCCTGACGAGGAAGAGAATCCCCTGCACGTTTTATATAACCGGATTTTAAAGCACCAAAAATATTTTCGTCTTCCAGCATTTCACCCGGTTGAGCATATGGTGTCACAACCGTCGCACCGCGACGCTCCATCTCGTTCAACAAACGGCAGATGTATTCCGCCGATAGATCAACTTTCAACGTCCAAGCGTTATTGATATAACCAAACAGACAGGCAAAATTAGGGATATTTTGTATCAACGTTCCCTTATAGAGCATTCGATCATGACTTTGTTGTTTTTGCCCATCAATAGAGAGTTCAATCCCACCAATAAAATGTAATCTCAGCCCGGTCGCTGTAACAATAATATCCGCGGGTAATTCTTTGCCGGATTGTAATAAGATACCGTTTTCAGTTATGCGTTCAATATGGTCAGTAACGATAGACGCTTTACCTTCTTTTAATACCTTAAATAGGTTACTACTGGGAATAAAACACAGACGTTCATCCCATGGCATATACTTTGGAGTAAAGTGCTTCATGTCAAAGTCTGGGCCGACACGTTTGCGAGCTGACGCCAGCAAAAACGATTTCAATAAGTTAGGTAAATGTCGACTCGTTTTATAAAGTAAACGGTACAGAAAGAGATTGCGATTTCTACTCAATGTGTAAATCCAGCGCTGGGGAATAATGCCTTTGCAGTATTCTGCTATCTTATCTCTTCCTGGTATTGAAAGAACATAACTCGGGGAGCGCTGTAACATCGTGATATGTTCAGTATCATTTGCCATAGCAGGAAGTAAAGTGACTGCTGTTGCGCCGCTACCAATGACAACAACCCGCTTGCCTTTATAATTCAATCCTTCAGGCCAGTGTTGAGGGTGAATTACCGGGCCTTTGAAATCGTCAATGCCGGGGAATTCAGGTAAATAAGGTTCATCATAGTTGTAATAACCTGTTGCAGCGACGAGAAAATCACAGGTGAATTGCCGGGTTTCACCACTGATTTCGTCAATCGCGGTAACGGTCCACTGGCGAGTCGCATTTGACCAGTCAGTCTGCGTGATTTTTATCCCAAACTGTATTTTCTTATCAATTTCATACTCTTTTGCTGTTGCATGGATATAACTTTTAATTGAAGGCCCATCTGCAAAAATACTGGTGTCTGTCCAAGGACGGAATTTATAGCCATAGCTCATCATATCTGAATCTGAGCGAATGCCCGGATAGCGAAATAAATCCCAGGTACCGCCTATTGTATGGCGACGATCTAAGATAATAAATTTCTTATCAGGACATTTCTTTGTTAAATGACATGCTACACCAATGCCAGCAATACCCGCGCCAATAATCAAAACATCATAATGGTTATTCATTGTTATCTCTCCCACAAGGTCATCTTTTGATGAGATCAATATCCCGCAGTCAAGTTATGTTATTTTTTATTCAGTGGGATTTCCACTGTTAGAAACAGTGATTATTTTGGTTGAAATAATCTAGGTTCATTTTACAATATCTTTCTGATGTTAGAAGCGTAAGTGATTTTCTTTTCGAAACGAATGAATTAATAAGAAGCGTTAATTAAGAGGTAGGAATAAATTGCTTGCCTGTTGATGGTGGGGCTCAAATTTTTGCCGGTATTGGGGTGTGCGTGGCTTCTCTTGGTTACGATTATAGTTCAATTAGTTATGGTGTTATGTTTTTTTAAATATAATTCCAGCCCTCCATTTGAACTTATCCGATAAAGATCAATAAAACAATCCAATAATTCATTATTAGCAATTGCAACACCGAATAAAGGCGTTGATGTATTAACAGGTTTGTTAATTTGGGTGCTAGAAGCCTTATCCGACAACGATAACCACCGAAAGGGCAGGGAGAACCCTGCCCCACGGTTAGCTTCTAACTTCGTAGTTCAGAAACGCCGCGAACTCCATGTTTGCTTGTTGAATGCGGATCTCACACAGTGAGTCGCGTACAAGCCAAGTAAACGCTAACAGTGTCAAACAGACCACTACCAGGCCATACAGCAACAGTTTTCGTGACATTTTCTTGCCCTTACGAAGTTAAGAGGCTAAGATTATGTTGTTCGGACATAACATTAAGCCTCAAATTGATTGAAAGATCATTTGGGGCTTTTTGCTGTCTGCAACTTACCGAGGCTTGAAGCAGACGGCTTCAAGCACCCGACCTAATTCTAACAGAAGAGCCGGATTTTTCGGCTTTTTTCTTTAATTCTGTGAGCGGGCTCATTGGAAGCGAAGTTATAATTCAACGATGTTGCACTTATTATGTGAATCTACCATTTCACTTCTGGCACCACACCAATAAAAGAGGTTTTCTTCCTTGGTTTGGATATCAGGGGTTCAAACTCTTCAACACATTTCAGATAATGGAGTGTTTTTTTATGTGCATTGGCAGCTTTCTCATCGATATATGCTTCATAAATATAGAAGCGGGTAGGAATATTTTCATCCCGTAATACATCAAAACGTAAATTACCTTCTTCCTGGATTGAGCCAAGACGATTTAATAGAAGAACTCAATAAATATTGGAGAGAATTCTATTGAATTTATCCTGCTTATTTTTTTCACCCAAAAACAACTCATAGGCTTTGCTGGTATTTTCATTCTAGTGTATTTTGTCAGCAGGAAAACCTATTGATTGTTTATTTATTGTGGTTTAATAATGTTGGTTATCCACTGGAATCTATAATCAGCACCCACGGATTCAGGGTTTACAGTGATTTTTTAAACAAGATGGTGGAACGATGCACGTGTTGCTTGAGGATCGTATAAGTTAGAATTAACGAGTTTAGAGGTTAAAATGGTATTTTCATCAAAGCATCATAGTTGTTTAGAGGCAAAAATTAGAGAGTTAAATGAAATATCATCCAGGCTCAATTTACGATATCTTTCTGATGTTAGAAGCAAAAACGGTTTTTTTTTCGAAACGAATGAACTAATAAGAAAGGTTAATCACGAGGTAGGCTCAAATTGCTTGTCTGTTGATGGGGGTATTGAAATCATTCAAAGTGAAATAGATAATCTGAAGAAACAGGAATTTGACCTGCGAATAAACGATAGCCAGCAATATCTGATTGTTCAAAAAGAAAAAAAAGATGACAGAATCAATTTATTTTTGAAACAAGTTGGTTTTGTTAGTGGTGGCTCTCAAATTTTTGCCGGTATTGGGGTATGCGTGGCCTCCCTCGGTGCAGCTTGTGCGGGTTTTGGTGTTCCGCTATTGGTGCAAGGAGGAAATAATGTTTATGAGAATGGGTATTACCTGTTATTAAGAAAAGGGGTTTCAGGTCCGGCAAGAGATGTTTATCGTGATGTGGCTAAAACACTTGGTTATAGTGAAGCTGATGGTGATAGCGTTTACGGCTATGTAGATTTGAGTTTGTCTGGATACGGCATGATGAGATCTGTTGTGAGGCCTGGAACTTTTCGTTTATTTAGATATATTAAAACTGATTACATCAGGGGGTGGCAAGAGATGGGGAAAGTACCTCTGGTTGCTGAACTTTTCGGTGATGCTGTGACTGGTTTCGGTATTTATTCGATTTCTGATGGTGAAAAAAATGAATAATGATGTGACATTGTCATATTACAATATCTTTTTTGTTATTGTTTATTACGCAATATCTATTTTAGTATTTATTATACTTGTTAAGCTGAGAGGGTACGTAAAGGCCCATATTCAAGAAGTGTTTTTTATTCTTATTCTTTTGGTTGTTAATACTGTTCAATATGCTATTTTAGCAAATGGTGGTGTGCTGATATATATATTTCCACATTATTTTAGTATTTACGATTATGATTCAATTACTTATGGTGCTTTGTTTTTTTTAATTGCATATTCCTGTCTTGTGCCTGTGAGTAAATCTTATCGTGATGCATCTGATACAGAGGAAAAAGAAAAGAAGAATAAAGGTAATAGTGAAAAAAATGAATGATGATGTGACATTATCATATTATAATTTCTTTTTTGTTGTTATTTATTATGCAATGTCTATTTTCATATTTATTATACTTGTTAAGCTGAGATGGCATGTAAAGGTTTATATTCAAGCAGTGTTTTTTTCTATTATTCTTTCAGTTTTCACTATTATTCAATATAATATTTTAGCAAATGGTGGTGTGCTGATATATATATTCCCACATTATTTTAGTATTTACGACTATAGTTCAATTCGGTTTGGCGGCTTGTTCTTTCTAATTATATATTCCTGTCTGATGCCTGTGAGTCAATTTTATCGTGAAGAAAAAGAAAAGAAGAACAAAGGTAATGGTGAAAAAAATGAATGATGATGTGACATTATCATATTATAATTTATTTTTTGTTGTTATTTATTATGCAATGTCTATTTTCATATTTATTATACTTGTTAAGCTGAGAGGGTATGTAAAGGTCCATATTCAAGAAGTACTATTTACTCTTGTTCTTTTATTTTTTAATACTGTTCAATATACCATTTTAGCAAATGGTGGTGTGCTGATATATATATTTCCACATTATTTTAGTATTTACGATTATGATTCAATTACTTATGGCGCTTTGTTTTTTTTAATTGCATATTCCTGTCTTGTGCCCGTGAGTAAATTTTATCGTGATAAAGAAAATAAAAAAGATTGAGACTTGCTTAATAGTTTATAAATTGCAGTCTATTTTAAAATTATAGAACCCCACCTCCCAAAGAAGTGGAGTTTTATTAGGTATTAATATACCGTATCTTCCCATATACTATAACCACTCGTCCCTGCGATAACATGGCTCCATGTTATGCTTTTATATATTAATGATAATGTTTCTTGAGGTTGCTGATCATTATGTTCTAAAGAGTTAGGATGGAGGACACTGTATTCCAATATTTTAGCCCCGATTAGCTTTAATTTAAAATATAATTCCAGTCCTCCAATTGAACTTATCCGATAAAGATCAATAAAGCAATCCAATAATTCATTGTTGGAAATTGCAACACCTAATAAAGGCGTTGATTTATCGACAGGCTTTTTAATTATCACCGGTTGATGATTGACATTTTTCTTACGCAACATTGAGTGGCTTAAACTGTAAACCAAAATTTCATCCTGATGATTCGCCTGGTATTTATTACCAATTGAGTCAAGTGACGAGCAACCAGCGGAAATTAATCCCTGATCCTTCCCTTTTATTGTTAAATAAATTAAGTCAGCCACAATATGTTTACTCCTGTATCATTTGTATGAATGGTATATGTAAGAAAGTAGTTTGATTTTTAGCTTCATCTCTTTTTCTAACTTCCATCATGCTATCAAAAGGTCAAACGTAGGTATGTCTGCCTGTTTGGAAAGCACTTTGAAGTATTCTGATTTAGTATCTTCTAATGAGGAGAATGTTGATCAAGACTCTTTCCATTCCTCAAAAATAGCGTAATCTGAGTAAAAGTCAACCATTTGAATTAATTTATAGGCAATGATTCATTAGCGATATCGGTATTGCTAATATGATATTCAGTAATGTTGGCTTTGGTACTTGGATATTCTGTTAGGCGTTATTGCTCATTGATTTTACTGATCGGCAAGAAAAACGCAGGAATAGAATCCCGGGGTGGAATATTCCACCCCGAGTTTTTCAGCAAATTGTAAACAGTATTATCTCTTATCGTTATATTGGCGTTATTTATTTTATTTCTGGCATCACACCAATAAAAGAGGTTTTCTTCCTTGGCTCAGATATCAGGGATGCAAGCTCTTCAACACATTTTAGATAATGAGGTGTTTTTTTATGTGCATTGGCAGCTTCCTCATCGACATACGCTTCATAAATATAAAAACGGGTAGGAATATTTTCATCCCGTAATACATCAAAGCGCAGATTACCTGCTTCCTGAATTGAACCCAGATGATTAAATTGGAAAACTTCAAGAAACTTATCTAATTTGTCCTGTTTAACATTAATTTCAACCATAGTTACGTGCATCTTAATTCTCCTTACCCTTTTTCACTTAAAAATAATTCATAAGCTTTGCTGGCATTTTCATTCTGGTGTACGACCGCGTGAACGGCTTTCAACATAGCAACCGGTGCTTCGGATTGGAAAATATTGCGTCCCATATCGACACCCGCAGCGCCTTGATCAATTGCCTGATAGCACATCTCCAACGCCTCTTTTTCTGGCAGCTTTTTACCACCAGCGATCACAATAGGCACCGGGCATCCACTGGCAATACGCTCAAAGCCAGTATCGACATAGTAAGTTTTGATAATTTGTGCGCCCATTTCGGCAGCAATGCGGGTCGCTAGAGAAAAATAACGCTGATCTCGCACCATATCCTTACCAACGCCGGTGACTGCCATAGTTGGCATCCCGTAACGCATTCCCTGATCGACTAACTTGATAATATTTTTGATCGACTGATGCTCATGTTCAGAGCCGATATACACCTGAGCGGCTACCGCACAGACATTCAGGCGCAAAGCGTCTTCCATAGCGACAGCGACTGCTTCATTGGACAATTCCGTCAGAATCGAGTTGGCGCCGGAAGCACGTAAAACCACCGGTTTATTGGTTGCGGGCGGAACCTGACTGCGAAGAATACCGCGGGTACACATCAATACATCAGTATGCAGAAACAACGGCGCAATATTGATATCAATGCGTTCAAGGCCGGTTGTTGGCCCCTGAAAGTAACCGTGGTCGAAAGCCAGCATAACCGTTCGATTGGTTTTGGGATTGAAAATACGTGATAGCCGTGATTGCATTCCCCAATCAAGTGCGCCGCAACCTTTCAGTTCAAATAAACTGTTCTTTTGCGGGACATCAAGACCAAAATCTTTACCATCTTTAATATCGTCTAAATCTGCCATTTTTCCTCTCCTAACTAGCTTACACTGGGCCAGCAACCCTTAATGGCGGAGATTGCCGGGCAGTAGAATTAGAAATCGTACTGATTGATATTGTCTTTGGTGAAAATCACCCGTTCAGGCAAAACAACAATACCGTTTCCTTTGGCTTCATAGCTGTAGCCCTGAATGCTGTTTGATGCAACTTCGACGGTGCCAATATCAGGAATATCGAGTTTATCTCCGACATTTAAATCACCTTTCCTGAGTAATTCGTTGGCGACATGGATTGAAATCTTGCCTTGACTCACAACATCCCATAGCCCGAATTGTTTCACGGTACCGCGTTCAAGATAGGGGCGCATGACATTGGGGGTACTGAAACCCACTATCGCAACGTCTTGTCGTTTCAGATTTTCCGCCGCTTGTGCTGCCGCAGGTAGGGCGTTGGCATCCGGAGCAATAATTGCATCCAGATCACTCCAGGCGTTTAAAATCCCTTCCGCAGTTTGTAAGGATTTTGTGGCATCGTTATAACCAAACTGAGTGGTAACAATTTCCCAACCTGGGTGCTCTGCGGCAATTTTATCTTTGGCTTGTTTTACCCATTGGTTTTGGTCAGTGACTGTTGGGCTGGAGTAAAAAAATGCAACTTTGGCCTGCTCTTTTTTCACCTGATTAGCGGTCATCTCAACTAGCATTCCGCCCAGTTGATTCGGTGTTCCCTGATTGATATAGATAGAACGGCATTCCGGTGAAGTGTCTGAATCCCAGGTCAGGATTTTCACTCCCCGTTTCATTGCCCGTTTTAGTGCAGGGCACAAGCCTTCCGGTGAAACCGCAGACACCACAATAGCGTCATAGCCCTGGTTGACGAAATTATTGATAAGCTGGACCTGTCCGGCAACACTGGGCTCTGTTGGTCCATCATAGGTCACACTGACACCCAGTGTTTTTCCGGCGGCTACGGCTCCCTGACCTCCACTGGTAAAAAAGCCGACACCGACCAGTTTAGGGATAAAAGCGATTCTTTCAGCTGCATGTACCCAAGAGGTGCAAGCCAGACTTAATACACTGATCAGCGCCAGTTTTTTCAGGATTGGTGCTTTCATTACTTTCTCCTATTGTTGGGTTTCCGCATGACGTTACCTCTGTAGAGATCAGGAAGGTAATTTCTGATTTCGTCGGCGTTGCATCCAGCCACGGATTTGGTGACGATGTAAACTGATTGAACGGCCTACTACCGCAATAATCAGCAGTGCGCCGGAAAGGGCGCTGGATATCTGGTTCGGTATACCGATCATCTGTAACCCCTGTTGCAAATAACCGATTAACAGCATAGCCAGTGCTGTACCGATAATTGAGCCCGAACCGCCGTAAATATTGGCCCCACCTAATACGACGGCGGTGATTGCCGGCATCAGAAATGACGAACCAAGATCAGAACGCGCCGATCCAAAATAGGAAACCAGCACAATAGCGGCGATAGCGGCGGCGATACCAGTCAGGGAATAGATAAAATACAGGGTTCGGGCAACCGGAATGGCGGTATAGTAGGCAGCTTTGTTGTTTTGACCAATCAGAAAAATGTTGCGTCCACTGTGAGTACGATGCATGAAAAGCCAGAAAACCAGTACACAGATGATAAACATAGCTAATGGTACAGGCAGGCCTAATAAAGTCAGATTGGCGAAGTCAGTGAATGCCTGTGGAAAGCCGCCAATCCCTTCATAACCTGTGGCGCCGAAAATACCGGAAAGCAGAAGCGCACTGCCACCAAACAGATACAGAGTACCGAGCGTAATAACCAGGGGGTTAACGCCGGTATATAAAATCAGCGCTGCATTGATTATGCCACACATTGCACCGACCATCAGCGTCAGGGGAATGGCTGCGGCCATCGGGATATCCGCCTGATTCATCACACCCAGCGATATTGCACACAGGCCAATTGTCGAACCGAATGAGATATCAATACCACCACTGACGATAACCATAGTCAGTGGCAGGGCAACAATGCCGATACAGATAAAATCACTGGTACTGAATAACAGTATATTGATATCCAACATGCGTGGGTTTGCTATACCAAATAACAAAATTTCCATAACCAGTAATACGGCTAAGGCGAATTCCCAGCCATAACGCTGACCGATATTCATTATGTCACCTGATTATTTTTGTCATTTTTGAGGAAACGGGCATATTTCTGCTGGCGGATATTCTTCTCAATCGCACAACGCAGGCGTCCGTCAAAAACCAGCACGGCCAGCAGAACAAATCCGGCAATAAAATCGTTCCACCAGGCAGGAAGTTTTAGCAGCACTAATCCGCTGTTTATCTGGGTCAGGAAAAATGCACCTAAAATAGCGCCAATCACCGAACCTGTCCCGCCGAGCAAACTAATACCGCCCAGCACACAAGCCGCGATAGCTTTCATTTCCAGCCCATTACCGGTTTGATTGGGGATAAAACCAATTTGGGAAGCAAAAACAATCCCGGCCAGAGCCGCCATAACACCGTTAACTGAAAAAGCGATAATCCGGATGCTGTTTGTACGGACACCAAGCTGGCGTGCGCCTTGCAGGTTGTCACCTGTTGCGTAAAAGCCACGGCCGAAAGCGGTTTTTGCCAGGATCCAGGCCATTGCCAGTACCAGAATCATTAACAACCAGCCGATGGGTGAGATATTCAGCCATCGGGGTGCGGAAAGACTTTTCAGTTCATCAGGCAGACCTTCAATCCATTTACCATCGGTGAGTAATAGCATGAATCCACGGTAAAGTCCCAGCGTGCCAAGGGTGGCAACAATGGCGGGAATTTTTAGCCAGGTGACCAACACGCCGTTAAACAACCCGGCACACATACCGAGCAGAAGAGTGAACAAACAGGAAACGGGCAAACTGAATCCCGCATTCAGTGACATCCCCATGATAACCGCGCATAAGCCGGTAATGGAGCCGACAGAAACATCAATATTGCGGGTCAGCATGACTAATGTTGCACCCATCGCAAGCAGGATAAGGATCTGCGCACTGCTGAAAATCAGGGTGACGGTTTGCAAACTAAAGTATTGCCGGTCGATAACGCCCAGTAAACCAAACAGGGCAAGAATGGCGATTAATGCGGTTATTTCGCGGTTATTCTGGATAAATTTCAACATGATGCTGCCTTATCTGTTTTTATGGTGGAGACAGCCTGCTGTGATTTATGTTCACCAAAGGCGATATGCATAATGGTATCGACATCTATTTGTTGTTTAGTCAACTCGCCATTGATTTCTCCCTGATGCATCACTAATACCCGATCTGCCATCTGAACCACCTCATCCAGATCGGATGAAATGAAAATAATCGCCACCTGTTGCTGGGCGATATTATGAATCAGTTGGTAAATATCGTTGCGTGCCGCGATATCCACGCCACGTGTGGGTTCATCAATAATAAGTACTGCGGGGTGAGCTTCGAGGCATTTAGCAATCAGAATCTTTTGCTGATTACCTCCGGACAGGGTTTTGACTGGCTGATTGATATGGCTGAATTTGATATTCAAAGCTTGACGATAGCGTTCAACGACGGTGGCGTCATAAGTAGGGTGTACCCAAAATGTACGGTTGTTATGGGTTAACGAGCAGATATTCCAGCTTAAGGATGAATCCGGAAATAACCCCGATGATTGTCGATCCTCTGGCAAATACACTAACCCCTGTTTCAGACGCTGAACAGTTTTTAGCCTGGTAATTGGACACTGTTTTAATTTGATTTCGCCAGATAGCACAGGACGCAGGCCATAAAGTGTTTCGGCTAATTCTGTACGACCCGCACCGACAACACCGGCCAAACCCAAAATTTCGCCGGGTTTCACTGATAACGTGATATTGCGGAAACCTTCGCCATTCAGGTCAGTCACTGTCAATACAGGTAAATCAGATGAGGTCTTTTGCGGGTTATCGTTCAGCTCTGACCACCGCTTTTCTGTGTCGGTTAAGGGTTTATTTTTCGCTGCGGGTGTAATAGCCCGAATGATGTCATCCGTGGTGTAATCACAGGTTTTACCACTCAGCGCAATGCCACCGTCACGCATGACACTCACCTGATCCGCCAACTGGTGAATTTCAGGGATTTTGTGAGAAATAAAAATAATGCCGACGCTTTGCTGCTGTAGTTCACGGAGCTGGGTAAATAAGCGTTCGGTTTCCGCCGGTGTCAGGGAGGCAGTAGGTTCATCGAGAATTAAAACGTTTGAATTACGTATCAGGCCACGCATAACTTCTACCAGTTGCTGATCGGCAACATTGAGGCTGCCTGCATTGGCATTGAGATCTAATTGACAGCCAAGTAATTCCAGCAAATGTTTCATTCTGGCTTTATCTGCCTGATGCTTGGGCAAACGAAACAGGATATTTTCCTGTACAGACAAATTAGGAAACAGCAATGGTTCCTGTGGTATCAGATAAATACCAAGTTGATGTGCTTTGGTGGGATTGAGATGGCTAACATTATTGCCGTCAATCTTGATAGATCCTTTATCCGGTTGTTCTATACCGGCAATGATCTTCATCAGTGTTGATTTGCCTGCACCATTACCCCCTAACAGAGCATGTATCTGCCCTGGAAGCAGAGTAAAATCAATATGTTTTAGTACCATTACGCCGGAAAACTGCTTACTGATGCCACTGACTTCTAATAGCGGTGGTACTGCGGTGTTGTTATGTAACATCGCGGCATCCTCTTAATGCAGGTGCTGAGGCAAAAAAATGAACATTTATGTAAATAAAAAACAATTGTTCAACATGGTAGCTGTTAAATTATGATATTGGCACTATTTAGATCACATTTTGTGAAAAAATTAGATCTGCGCAATATTATGTTCAAATTTTTACGGTAAGACTCTGGCGTGTTATACGTTTTAATGGTTATCTGTTGAGTGCGGATAAAAGAAAGTGGTTATGTCGATAAAATCAGCGAAAGAAAAATCAGTTAAAGAGAAAAATGTGTCGTCCGAAGACACCTATCCGGGTAATAGCATGAGTGAAGAAGAGCTGCTTGCGCGTATTGCATGGTTTTACTATCACGATGGCCTGACACAGGGGGACATCGGCGATCTGTTGGGTTTGAGCCGGTTAAAAGTTTCCCGATTACTGGAAAAAGGGCGGCAGTCAGGTGTGATTCGGGTACAAATTAACTCCCGTTATGAGGGGTGTCTGGAACTGGAAGATACCCTGCAAAAACATTTCTCTTTGAAACAGGTGCGCGTTTTACCTGCACTGGCTGATATGAATCTTAATGCCAGATTGGGGGTTGGGGCGGCCCATTTGCTGATGGTGTTGATTGAACCACAGCAATTACTGGCAGTCGGGTTTGGTGAAACCACCATGTGCACATTGCAGCATTTAAGTGGTTTTATCTCATCACAACAAATCAGGCTGGTCACGTTGTCCGGTGGTGTCGGTCCTTATATGACTGGCATCGGCCAGCTGGATGCCGCCTGTCCAATCAGTATTATCCCCACACCACTGCGTGCTTCGACTGCTCAGGTAGCCGAAACATTCCGTCAGGAGAGCAGCGTCCGTGATGTGCTGTTGGCAGCTTGCGCGGCTGATGTGGCTATCGTTGGTATCGGCGCAGTTAATCAGAAACAGCAGGCGACAATTATGCGTTCTGGCTATATCAGCGGTGGTGAACAACTGATGTTTGGCCGGAAAGGTGCGGTGGGCGATATCCTTGGTTATTTTATGCAAGCAGATGGTCAATTGGTGGAAAATATGCAGATTCATCAAGAGCTTATTGGTATCTCTATGCCGGAACTGAAAACGATTCCGACGGTTATCGGTGTTGCGGGAGGAGAGGACAAAGCGGAAGCCATTGTTGCTGCACTTAATGGTCAATATATCAATGCGCTGGTGACGGAAGAACAGACCGCCAGAGCGATGCTGAATTTGCTGCGCTGAATCCACATTCAATCTATCCGTGAATAAACAGAAAAAATTTGAGGTAAGGCTATAAGTTCAAAAAGTCATTAAATTGAGGATAGCATCATGAATCAACGCCGTAGTGTTAATCCATCGGGAAAATATCTGATGGCGCTTGATGCAGGAACAGGGAGCGTTCGTGCAGTAATATTTGATCTTGAAGGGAATCAGATAGCCGCAGGGCAGGCTGAATGGATACATCAGCCTGTACCTGATGTACCCGGCTCAATGGAGTTTGATTTAGAAAAGAATTGGCAACTGGCTTGCCAGTGTATCCGCCAGGCGCTGAAAACGGCGGAATTGCCCGCCAGTGCTATCCAGGGGGTGGCGTCTTGCTCTATGCGGGAAGGGATTGTGCTTTATGACAGCAACGGTGAGCCGATCTGGGCCTGTGCCAATGTAGATGCGCGTTCCAGTCGTGAAGTGAGCGAGTTGAAAGCGCTGTATAACAATACTTTTGAATATGATGTTTATCAGTGTTCAGGGCAAACGTTAGCGCTGGGGGCGATGCCTCGTCTGTTATGGCTTGCGCATCACCGCCCGGATATTTACCGTCAGGCAGCCGCTTTAACGATGATCAGTGATTGGCTGGCAAATATGCTCAGTGGTGAATTGGCAGTCGATCCCTCTAATGCCGGTACCACAGGAATGCTGGATTTGGTGAGCCGTGACTGGCGTCCCAACCTGCTTGAGATGGCCGGTTTGCGTTCTGATATTCTTTCTCCGGTAAAAGAGACAGGCACCCTGTTAGGTTACATCACTGAAAAAGCCGCTTCTCAATGCGGGCTTAATATTGGAACACCGGTCATTATGGGTGGAGGTGATGTACAGCTCGGTTGTCTTGGCTTAGGGGTTGTCAAGCCTGCCCAAACCGCGGTTCTTGGTGGTACGTTTTGGCAGCAGGTTGTCAATTTACCAGAGCCGGTCACTGACCCGAATATGAATACCCGGATAAACCCGCATGTTATTCCCGGTATGGTTCAGGCGGAATCCATCAGTTTCTTTACCGGTTTGACAATGCGTTGGTTTAGGGATGCATTTTGCGCGGAAGAGAAATTATTGGCGGAGCGTCTTGGCGTTGATACATATAACTTACTGGAAGATATGGCCGCCAGAGTACCCGCCGGCGCTTATGGCGTCATGCCGATTTTTTCTGACGTGATGCGGTTTAAAGCCTGGTATCACGCGGCACCTTCTTTTATTAACCTTTCTATAGATCCTGAGAAATGCAATAAAGCGACATTATTCCGTGCATTGGAAGAAAATGCGGCGATTGTCTCGGCCTGTAATCTGGATCTGATTTCTGCATTTTCGGCTGTTAAACCGGATTCACTGGTATTTGCTGGCGGTGGTTCAAAAGGAAAATTGTGGAGCCAGATTTTATCTGATGTGACAGGGCTGCCGGTTCGGGTACCGATGGTTAAAGAATCGACCGCTTTGGGATGTGCTATTGCTGCTGGCGTGGGGGTTGGGCTTTATGATGCCATGAGCGAGACAGGGGAAAAACTGGTGCGTTGGCAACATGAATATCAGCCAAATCCTGAACATTATGAAGTGTATCAAAAGGCTAAAGAGAACTGGCAGGCGATATATGCCGATCAGTTAACTTTGGTCGATCATGGTTTGACAACTTCATTATGGAAGGCACCGGGATTATAACTTGCAATGAGTTGATCTACCGTATTGCTGGGTGTGCTTGCGTCGATATGCGCTTTGTGCACCAAGTATTCTCTGATACCTGAAAATGTGTGATGTTGTGGTAATGGTTTGAGATAACGGTGAATTTTGTGTTCTTTGGGCACCCTCCAGATAGCTGGAAAAGTGTCGGCTATTCTTAAATTTTCTCCCATTGCTTAGAACAATTATCAGGGTTGAGGGGCCACGGGTCTATGCCCGGCGACTGTTGCTGACGAAATATATCTCCATCCCGGTCAATCAGCACATTATTTTTCATCGGTCATCAAGGCTTACATAGTGAAGAACCGGTAAAAGGCATGACGGAGCTAGGGCCGGTTCAATTTCATCTATTGGCGAATGCTAACGGTATGAAATCTGCTTTTCTCAAGAATCCAGAAGAACTTCCGGAAGTCTTGGAACAAGCATATCTTCTTAATGAACCATTTTTAATTGAGATCCCTGTTGTTTACGACTATAACCTATTAAAACATGTAGCTTGATTCGATTCATGATTTATAGACTTGATATTCTTAAAGAGTAAATTTATATGAACGCAAGAACTGACTATTTTATTCAGTCCGCATTAGAGGTTTTTGCAGAGAATCTCCTCGGTATTGTGGAAACTGATTCATATCTCCGCCAACCTGATTATTCTTCTCGGTGTGTGAGGCATTTCTACGTGATTGTACCTGATAATTTCGTCACAGGTTGCATTGCATCACTAAGATACCTTCAGGCGGAGTTTTTTGAGTTTACCTTAAATTATCTTACTATTAGTGAGTTATCATATTATCCGCCTCATTGTATGTGGCAATTTACTAAAAATTCTTGGCTCTTACGGTCGGAAAAAATCAATGATGTGATATTCCCTAATATCAAAGGGAATCTTGATATATATAGACAAGCAGTCTTTAGTGTTGCTCATATTGCGCGTCTTTATTACCTCAGAAACTTGACGCCAAAGACTCACGTTTGGGGAGTACGCCAGCTTGGGTGGGCAATGCGTTACGCTGAATTGGGGCTATATCGTTTGCTCGAATCGACGGAACTATCCTGTATTCACAAAAATAGTGCGTATGCTTTGAAAGCACCAACAGAAGACCTTAATTGGTTGATCACTTGCAATACATCCTGGCAAAAGTTCGAAGAAGAACTTTTGTCCAATATTAATGTTTTTCGTGATTCAGCGGCACGGTTAAGTGGAATCGCGGAGTACTATTCGACATTATTGCAGCACTTGTACCCGGAGACACGTATTGTTCCAGCACATGGTAAAGTAGACGATCTTCTTTCATTACAACCCCTCATTGATCAAGTGATTATTCTCTTAAGGCAGTTTATTGGAGATAGATTATTAGCCTTTTATCTCCATGGTAGTGCTGCCCGAGGTGATATGCGAAGTGGTTCAGATATAGACTCTATCGCTATCGTGGATGAAGTCGATACGGTTATTCTTGAAGCAATCCGCTCAACACAATCTAGGTTTAAGGATTTATCCATCTCCGTATATAGCGCATCGAATGTTCACCAATATCCTAGTTTCAGAGCATATGCGCTCATTAATGGAACTAAGCGTGTTTATGGCAATCTCGCTTTAGAAATGAAACCATCATTGAAAAGCGATATATATGGTATTATTAACAACCTATTTACTATAAGGCAAATAGCTCGTGCTTATCTGGTTTCTGGTACATATGGACATCGGGCACATTATATGCTTGGACTGATGATGAAACTCACTGATCACGGTTGTTTGCGCCCTTTACAAACCCTAAAAAGTGGTTTCTATCCAACTAAAAAAACTCAGGTTTTGGAATACTACAGAGACAACGAAATTCTCACCGACATTATTAAATATACCCAAAACCTAAAAGAAGATGAGAACACGCTAAAGCAAAAATTGCTTATTGGAAGTCGAACTGAATTAGAAAGCTTATTTTATTCATTACTTGACGCGTGTGAAATAGTGGCAGAGAGACTAAACATGGTACAAGTCGAGAAGTCAATTTCATAGACGGCATGACCATAGTTCTCTCAGCTATAAATATTACGATGAGTAAAACATTAATTCGGATCTAAACATAGTCATTAGCTAGTGCAATAATTTAATTATTGTAATCCTATTTATACCAATGTGTCAGTTTAATGCACATATTTTATTAAGAGGAATGAAGCATGACGTCTAAAATATTGGAAAGATCAATTAACGAATTTTTTGAAGTACAACAATTATCAGACCAAACTATTCTCAAGCCAAATCGAAAAGTGAAGATGAAGATCCTTGATGAAGGTTTAATGCAAACTCGTAGGGCTGGTTTCAAGTCGCACATGAATACTGCTCTCCTTTGTTTCAGCCGTGCTGCTGGTTGGTTGGCCCATTACTATGACAGTATTGACAGTAAAGCGCCAATTCTGCGACCACAGGAGCTGTATTTATGAAAATAAAGCATAAGCCAGTACGGAAACTAATCGTATTTGGATGTGGTCCTCACTTTCTAAATAGATACTTAGATGTTCTATTGGAGTACCGCGATACCATTGAGGTTATGCTTATAGTTGACTTGAAATGTCGAGAAATGAAAATTCGCTGTGCATTAGATGAGAAAGGATTAAAACCCAGAGCGTACTTGTTCCTTGATGAAAAATACAGAAATTATCCGGATTCAGACGAAATTCATAAGTTACTTTCTGCAATTCCAGAAGCCCATAAAGCTGATGCTGTCATAGTGAGTACTGAACCAAAAGCCCATAAAGCATATGCTCTATGGGCAGCCGCAAATGGATTGAACGTGTTCATGGATAAACCAATAACTGCACCTTATTCATCAAACGCGGAAAATTTAATGACAGATTTCTCAGAACTATTGACTACTTCGAGAAAAACCAACAGTAGATTTGTAATCAGTTGTGAACGTCGAATGCAATTCGGATATAGATATGTGGAAAAGTTTCTAACTGAATTCATGAGCTCATTCCAAATACCTATCACATCAATGCATGTTCATTTTGGTGGCGGGTGGTGGGTAATTCCATCGGAAATGCTCAATTTGGAAAACCATCCACTCAAATACGGTTATGGAGTATTATTTTATTCTGGGTATCATTATTTAGATCTCGTTGCTCGCTTTGCACTTTACAATAAAACAATACAGGATATAGACCTCCTGAAACCACATGTCAAGACAATGGTAGTACGCCCAAATGCGCTGGCGGAAGCTTTACCATTTACGATTTATTCACATGCCCTTAAGCAAGAGGATAAAAATCAAGATCAAATTGCACATCAATTGTTGGATTATGGTGAATTAGACTTCTCAGTAATAGGAAGTTATTCCAAAGGTATTCAACATCGAATGTCTTTCAGCATGGATTTGATGGAAACAACCTTATCTGGAAGGATAATGCCGAATAGTATTCCAAGCGATGGACGGATACGACAGGAAATCGTCAATATTCATCTCGGGCACTTTTGCTCAATTAGTATCGTATCGAATTCTTTCCGGAAACTGACAGACGGTAACACGATACCGGAAGATTTCAGCATAACTATTGCTACCCATCCAATGTTTACCCGGCGGGGTGAACAGGCTGTGTTACGAATTAACCGCAAAGATCTATCACAGTTAAATCCAAGTCTCCCTCTATGCTCGGGCTTGAATGTCCACGCAAGAAAAGAGCAGCTTCGTGATTTTTTAAGTGGTGGAGACGCGAACTCAGAGTTATCAACTCACGAAAATTCAGTTGCATTGCTTGCTGCTGTTTATGAACAGGCCTCTAAGACAAACACTGTTCCTCAATAGCTCAAGTAGAGTAGAAGCCGAGTTATGAACGAAAAATTAGATCTGCTACCTTTTACTACATTTGTTCGAGGTTTTCTTTTTTGGGCCGCAGCCACTGCGACTATAGGTTATATACCTTTGCTTGTAGAAGCTACGGACTTTTCCACAACACAAGCAGCAGTTTTTCTATCGGGAACTGCTATCGGGAGAATGGTCTTTCAGCCTATTATGGGGCAATTCATCTCACCTAAAAACTGTTTACAGGTATATGTTGGTGCATTAATTGGGCTTATGTCTTGTAGCTTCTGTTTATTCCTTTTCAGCAGCCCTGTTAGTTTACTGTTGTGTTCTAGGCTTCTGGAAGGTGCTTTTTTCTCAGGATTCATTATCTCTTGGCGAACACAGCTTAATAGATTCTCCCAAGCTCCGAATTTTGAGTCGGTGAATGATAGCTACGTTATTTCCCAAA
Source organism: Photorhabdus stackebrandtii (assembly GCF_011189495.1). Taxonomy (NCBI): domain Bacteria; kingdom Pseudomonadati; phylum Pseudomonadota; class Gammaproteobacteria; order Enterobacterales; family Morganellaceae; genus Photorhabdus; species Photorhabdus stackebrandtii. Next base: position 9,925 of record NZ_PUJV01000036.1, on the reverse strand, counting down.
ATGCTGGGCGTTTAGCGGGTCCAATGGCAGGTGGGATTATTGCTGCGAAATTTGACCTTTATAGTGTTTTCTTATTCTCAGCAATTCTGTATTCCTTGTGTCTGATAATATTGCCCAAAAAATCTGCTATCACGCCTATTGACAATCATAATAGTGAACATATTCGGATAACGTACATTCAACTCCTGAGTCGTAATTGGAGATTACTCTTGGTTCACCATCTAGAGTTTATGTGCCTTGGTTTATGGTTAGCCTCATGGCCCATCTTCGCTGTATACGCTTGTGGATTCAATTCAATAGAGGTTGGCTATTCGTTCGCTATTGCGGCTGCGGGAGGTTTTTTCGTGTTACCGTTGCGTAAGCTATTGCGAAAAATAACTTTAAAGGCGCGATTCGTTATTTCCCTTGTGCTTTTGTTTTTGCAACCGAGTGGTGCTCTTTTGATATCAACTCACTTGGGCCTTTGGATAATGTTATTATTGGGTGGGCTTGGTAGTACTATTTATTTTACAGCTTTTCATCAGTTTTTATCGAAGACTTATCCTGTTGAACAAATTCCTGCAATTTATGGATTCTTAGGCACCAGTACATTTTTAGCTCAAGCGATCGGCCAAGCTGTAACACCATATGCTCAGCAATTTGGCGGAATTGAGGCACCAATTATTATCGACGCTATATTGCTTCTTATCATGATATCAATTGCTTTTAGAATATATAAAAAAGGGAGTGAAAAATATGATTTGTTCTAATTCATTCTTAAGTGAATATGATGGTGTCGCACTTTCACCTATTTCATTTCTAAGAAGGGCAGTACTGAGTAATGGAGATGGTATTGCTGTCATAGATGGAGAATGTCGTTGGACTTGGCACCAATATGCATCTCGGTGTGAAGGGCTTGCAATATCTCTGAAAAAAATTGGCGTTTGTAAAGAAGCAGTTGTGTCCGCGCTTCTACCCAATATACATGAACTTCTTGAATTGCATTTTGCGGGTCCAATGGCAGGTGGTATATTGAATGTGCTCAGTACCCGAACAGACTCAAGCACTTTAAATTTTATATTTAAAAAACTTAATCCTAAAGTATTGTTCATTGATAGAACCTTTATTTCACTGTTGGATGATATTCCTCTAGATAACCAAGTAAAGATCATTGTTGTTGATGTGGACGGTGTAGTCACTTCAAAATCAATTTCTGACCGAGAATTTATTCAATATGAATCGCTGATAATTACGCACAGATTGGGAGAGTTGTCTTTTTCTCTGCGAGATGAACAAGAAGCGATCAGTATAAATGTAACTTCAGGAACAAGTGGACAACCTAAACTTATTGTCTATTCTCACCGTGGCGTGTTTCTAAATGCCATTTCTAATGTTTTGGATTGGGATATACCAAAGCAACCGACGTTCTTATGGACATTACCAATGTTTCACTGTAATGGGTGGTGTTTTCCGTGGGCTATCACTGCTCGGGGAGGTACACACATCTGTATGCGCAAGTTTGACGCAGAAGAAGCGGTATTGTTAATGCAGAAGCATAAGGTAACGCACTATTGTGGAGCGCCTATTGTCCATTGCGCATTAGGTAATATTGCTCGGAAGCAAGGGCTGCATTTTGAGGAGAAAATTAATGGATTAGTTGCAGGTGCGCCGCCTACAGAGATGATGTTTGCTCTATTAGATTCCATTGGAATAACAGTAACACAAGTATATGGTATGACTGAGACATATGGGCCTGTTGTTGTGTGTGAAGAAAAGGTCGATTGGGAGAAGCTCCCCAAATCTGCAAGAATATCTAAGAAAATGCGCCAAGGTATTGTCTCAAATTTACAAGGTCAAGTTTGTGTTCTTGAGGAAAATACGGGATTACAGGTGCCTTTTGATGGAAGAACTGTCGGTGAACTCGTAATTCGTGGGAATATGGTTGCATCTTATGATCCAGATCGGCATGTGACTCTTGATGCAGCAAGTAAATGGCTTTTCACGGGGGATCTAGCTGTTGTTGAAGATGATGGCTATGTCAAAATTATAGATAGAAAAAAAGATATTATTATTTCTGGTGGTGAGAATATTTCCAGTCTGGAACTGGAAAATTCACTGTCAAACTATCCTGGTGTTTTAGCTGCGGCTGTTGTGGCAAAGCCAGATCCACATTGGGGTGAAGTACCGTATGCATTTATAGAGCTTGAAGAAAATTCATCAGTTACAGAGTATGAATTGAATGATTATATTTGTACGGTAATAGCACGGTATAAGCGTCCTAAGGGATATACTTTTTTAACTTTACCCAGAAACGCAAGTGGAAAAATCATAAAAGAGCAATTAAGGCAACTAATTAGGAATTCCTGAAATCTCAAGGATGGGATTTCGTATTATGACTGGGAAACTGAACTATCTGTAAGTTGCCAAGCCTGCCCAGACCGCTGTTCTCGGGGGTACTTTTTGGCGGCAGGTTGTCAATTTACCAGAGCTGATCACTGACCCGAATATGAATACCCGGATAAACTCGCATATTATTTCCAGTATGGTTCAGGCGGAATCCATCAGTTTCTTTCAATTCTTATCTTTCTGTTCGAGATATATCCGATAATCTTGTGGTAACATTTATCCTGAAAGACTTCTATTGATTGATGTTAATGTCTTTAATGTCAGATTTCTGGTTAGTTGATACAGTAATAAATTGAAAATAATAACGTCAATTATATTTTTCATAGTAATAATATGAGCATAAATAAAATTAACACAGAAAACATTAAAACAGTTTTCTTTACGATTGGTGATTCAAGATGAATAGCACTAAAACAATCAATATCCAAGATGTTATTAATAATCAAAAACTTTCGAAAGTGCAATGGCAAGTATTAATTCTCTGTTTCTTAGTTGTTGTTATTGATGGTTTTGACACTGTATTAATGGGATATATTGCACCGGCAGTGATAAATGATTTTAAAGTAGAAGGTGTTATTCTTGGTCCGACTATGAGCGCTGCCCTTTTTGGATTATCGTTGGGTTCGATTTTTTCTGGCCCACTTGCAGATCGGTTTGGTCGAAAGTCAGTGCTGACAACGTCAGTCACTGTTTTTGGCCTATTAAGTCTTGCTACAGCTTTAGCCGGTTCAATACAGACGTTAACTATTTTGCGTTTTTTGACTGGGTTAGGTCTTGGTGCCGCAATGTCAAATGCAATAACCTTAATATCTGAATATGCACCAGAGCATCGGCGATCTTTGTTAATAAATATCGTTTTTTGTGGTTTTCCTTTTGGTGCAGCGGTAGGAGGAATAGTGTCTGCATGGATTATTCCACATTTTGGTTGGCAGGGAGTTCCGATTTTAGGGGGTATTTTGCCATTATTTCTATCTCTATTTCTCTTTTCTCTATTACCTGAATCACTTAGGTATCTGGTTTTGCAAGATGGTTCAGAAGGTAATATAAGACGAATTTTATCTAAAATGACCAACAATTCTTTAAATGATATAAACAAGTTTATCTTTGATGAAGAAGAAATTATACATAAGTCGTCAATCAAAACAGTTTTATCCAGTCGATTCTTACTTGGGACAGCCATGTTATGGATAACCTATTTCATGGGAGCATTGGTTTTTTATGTTCTGACAAGCTGGATGCCATTTTTAATGAACGATTTTGGTTTCAGTATTAGTATGGCAGCAATACTGACAGCATTATTTCCTTTAGGGGGCATAATAAGCGCTGTGTTTGCCGGTTGGCTAATGGATCGAATTAATCCTCATAAGGTGGTTGCAACTAATTATATCCTAACGGGTATTTTAGTCTTTTTTATTGGTCAGGGGGAAAATGTATTATTACTGAGTGTTTGCATATTTTTTGCGGGGATAGCAATGAATGGTGCCCATGCGTCAATGGGGGCTATCTCCGCACAATTTTATCCGACTCATTGCCGGGCCACGGGTGTTGCCTGGATGTTAGGATTTGGAAGATTCGGCGGGATTTTCGGTGCGTTATTTGGAGCAGAACTGATCAGATTTGAATTAGATCATAGTAGTATTTTTGCAATTTTAGCTATTCCCGCTATTTTAGCTGCTTTAGCATTAATATTTAAGGATGTGAGTTATAGAAGGCGTAGATAGATAACTTTATAAAGAGATTATATACCCTATAGATTTCAAGATGCTTCGCGACGGCAAGGGAGCGAATCCCCGGGAGCATAGCGAACTATGTGACAGGGGTGAGCGAGTGCAGCCAACAAAGAGGCAACTTGAAAGATAACGGGTATAGATATATTTAATTAATGTCATTCTTATTATGACTTATTTCGGTAACTGATTGGATAGAGATAATATAAAGTTTTATTAATGTGTTTATTGATGGTAATAAGTATCAGAAAATGGTGAATGTAATCCTTGTTATATAATTATTCCGACACCTTAAGTTTGAAGGATATTAAATTGAGGTTCTAATTTCATAACGCGACAATAAATATTGTTAAGTATTAGGGGAATGATATTATTTTACTCTCATAGAGTAATGCACAATGAAATTATTTATAATCCTAAATCATTTCGTCATGGTATTAAATACAATGCTGATTATATTAGTTTTGTGATCTTGCTATGATAAAATAATATATAAATGAGCTAGTTTTAATCTGTGTTTATTTCTTTTTCGGTATTGATGTTCAGATGTTTTTTTTGCTGTTGAAAAGTAATGTCTTATGAATTATTTTAATCTCGTTTTATATTTTCATATAATTGAATATTTAGGTGGATTTTTTGTTTTTCAACAAGTTAAACTTATTTTTTGGTGTTTTGTCATTATTGGGATAGAGGACTTATTCTACCAGTTACTGTCAAGGTAAACTTTTTGATCATTTAAGGTAAACCAGTTTGGTTGATCTTTCAAAGTACCTGATTTATTTTTGAAATAATTTTAATTAGGAATTAATTGAAAGCAGATAAAATAAAGTTGTGATTTGGTATTTACACATTATAAATGAGGTTAACTATCCCATTTATAATAGTGTAATTTAGTGTTAGACCATAAAAATGGTAGCAGATTAGTATAACGCATATAAAGAATACGAATGAAAAAGGAATGTCTTATTTAAGCTTATAAGATAAATCATTTATTCCATTGTCGGGGAAATTAGCGTCGGAAAATTATTAATTAGCGGTTATTAACCGGATTATGGCATCCAGTATCTGTTGATGTCAGACAAGTCCGTTTTCATTTCTTGGGGCAAGAAATAAGAAAAAAACATGAGTAGTGACTGTCGGGAATGACAGTTTTCGAATTTATAACAATTCGTTGGGGGAATAGATGAAAGAGAATATTGTTAAATTGGGAAATGTTCTTAAAACTGAGCTTGTCTCTCAGACGTCAGAAAATATAACTAATGTAAGTGACAGTTCACCACAGACTCAGCATGTAAATAAGATCCTCCAGGCACTGATGCCCAGTGAATTATTTTGGTATGAGCGCCTTGCTGCTTTGCAACCACTCCAGTTACCTTTCGAAACCGCCGGGGAGCAAACGGAACCCAGTTGGGTAATAAGTGCCTGGCAGTCTCCACTGCCAGGAAATAGTGAAGAAGATCCATTACGGCTACTATTGCAGACGTTTGTTGTTTATCTTGCGCGTTTGACTCATCAAACCAAATTCCAAATTGGTTGGTGCGTGGATGAGGAAAAAGATACACCAAGTAGGTTAACGGGGTTGGCACCTGTGGTGCCCATGGTCGTGGAGATAGCGTTTGATAAGCCGTGGAGTATGGTAGCTGACGGGATTGATGACGAGCTGACCCGGCTGGCTCAGCATCGTACATTTAGTCTTGATTTCCTCTCCCGTACTCCTTTACTGCGCGCTATTCCGGCGTTGACAACAACCCGGCCGTGGCGGATTGCCATCTCTGTGATACAGGATGACAGATTGTGTGATCAGGAGATGCCCGGCGAGTTGCTAACCCTCCAGATCACTGCACAGGGCGGTTTTCGCTGGATATACGATGCAAATAGCTTGAGTGCGGAAGAGATTCTGCGGATGAGTGAACACTTGCAGGTGTTGGCCCTGTCGAAAAAGGTGGATGATGACGTTCCCGTCCGGCAGCTTAATTTATTGCCTGAGACTGAACGTACATTATTACTGGAAACCTGGAATGCTACTCAAACACCGTATCCCGACCAGTTATGTATTCATCAGTTATTTGAGCAACAGGCAGAGAAAACCCCGGAGGCCATCGCGTTGATCGAAGGGGATAAAACTCTCAACTATGCTGAGTTGAATGTCCGTGCTAACCGGTTGGCCCGCCAACTGATTGAGCAGGGAATTAGCCCAGATGAACATGTGGCGATATTATTAGAACGATCCATCAAGTTGGTGGTGGCGCAGTTGGCGATCCTCAAGGCAGGTGCGGTTTATGTCCCTGTTGATCCCAGTGTGCCGGACGAGCGGAAAATCTGGCTGATGAACGATTGCTCCGCTAAGTTGTTGATCACCGATGCGCAATCTGATATTCCGTCTGGCCTCCCGGTGCCGCTGTTTCGCTTCTCCGATGAAGCGGATACCCGCAGAGAAGAAGATCATTTTAATCCAGATTTACCGCGATCCAGCACCGGGTCAGCATATATCATGTATACCTCTGGCTCGACTGGCACGCCCAAAGGGGTGGTGGTACCTCATCGTGCTGTGGTCCGGCTGGTTATTAATAATGGCTATGCCGAAATCGAACCGGATGAGCGGGTTGCTTTTACGGCTAATCCGGCGTTTGATGCCAGCACGTTTGAAGTCTGGGCGCCGTTGCTCAACGGCGGTACGCTGGTGGTTATCGACCATGCCACGTTGTTGACGCCCCACAAGTTAGTACCGGTGTTACAAGTGCATCATGTCACGGTTCTGTGGCTGACTATCGGGTTGTTTAACCGGCTGGTGGCAGAATTATCCCCGGTTCTGCCACAGATTAAAGTGCTGATTTTCGGTGGAGATATCCCCGATCTGCATATCATTGCTCAGGTTCTGGATAGTCATCCGCCACAGCAATTATTACAGGCTTACGGACCGAGTGAGGGAACTACCTTTACCACGATGTATCCTATTGAGGCCTTACCGCAGGGTGTAACTCGGATCCCGATTGGCCGGCCGATAGCGAATACCCGGGTTTATCTGCTGGATGATGACGGTCAACCGGTACCGATAGGAGTGATCGGTGAGATTTATGTGGGGGGAGATGGGGTTGCCTGTGGTTATCTCAATCGCCCTGAGTTGACCAAGGAACGTTTCCTGGTGGATCCGTTTAGTGATCAACCGGATGCCCGTATGTACCGGACTGGGGATTTGGGCCGCTATCTGCCGGATGGCAATCTGGAATTTCTTGGCCGTAATGATCAACAGGTGAAAATTCGTGGTTTTCGGATTGAACCGGGGGAAATTGAGGCCCGGCTGGTGGAATACCCGGCAGTGCGTGAAGCGCTGGTGTTGGCGCTGAATGACGGGCAAGACAAACGTCTGGTCGCCTATGTAGTCGCGTCGGCGGATGATGGATTGGTTAACAGCCTGCGCAGCCACCTGAGTGCCATTTTGCCTGATTATATGGTACCGGCGGCGTTTGTGCGTCTGGATGCCTTCCCGTTGACGCCAAACGGCAAGTTGGATCGCCGGGCGTTGCCTGCGCCTGGGCAGGAGGCTTTTGCCCGTCAGGTCTATGAAGCCCCGCAAGGTGAAATGGAAACTGCACTGGCGGCTATCTGGAGCGAGTTACTGGGTATTGGGCCGATTAGCCGGCACGACAACTTCTTTGCTTTAGGCGGTCATTCATTGTTGGCGGTACGGATGATGAACCGTGTGACTGCCCTGGGGGTGGAGCTATCGTTAACTGAGTTGTTTAAAGCGCCTTCTTTAATGGCCTTTGCTGAAGTGGTCATCGCCCGGCTTGATGAACCGTGCGGGACATTGCCCGTCATCATGCCGATATCCCGCGAGAGAGAGTTGCCGTTGTCATTTGCTCAACAGCGCCTGTGGTTTCTCGCGCAGTTTGATGGCGTCAGTGATACTTATCATATTCCAATGGCATTGCGTTTGCGTGGTCAGCTTGATATTGCCGCCTGGCAGCAGGCGCTGAATGTTTTGTTTGCCCGTCATGAAGCGTTACGTTCGGTATTTATTACTGTCGACGGTCAGCCTCAGGTACAATTATTGGTGTCGGACAGTGGATTACCGTTGTCACAACATGATCTGCGCGGTACCCAAAAGGCCGAAACGGTGCTTGAACGTTTGCGTACCGAGGAAATTTATACACCATTTGATCTCCAGCGTGGTCCGCTTATTCGCGCTTGCCTTATCCGGCTCACGGATGACGAATATCAGTTTTTACTCACCCAGCATCATATTGTTTCCGATGGTTGGTCTATCAATGTGCTGGTACGTGAATTAAGTACCCTCTATACGGCGTTTCTGGCAGAACAAGCGGATCCATTGCCTCCGCTGGCGATTCAATATCCTGATTATGCTGCCTGGCAGCGTCAGTGGTTGTCGGCTCGTACCCAAATTCAATCCGACTATTGGCGTGAGATGCTGGCGGACGCGCCGGTTCTGCTGGATTTACCCACTGACCGGCCACGTCCGCCAAAGCAGTCGTTTACCGGGAATGTTGTGCCTGTCACTCTGGGTGTGGAATTGACGGCGTCCCTTAAACGTTTGAGTGAACAGCAGGGTGTCACGTTATTTATGACGTTGTTGTCCGCTTGGGCTGCGGTTTTGTCGCGCTTGTCAGGTCAGGATGATGTGGTGATTGGTGCACCAAGTGCAGGCCGCAGTCGTCAAGAAGTGGAACCGTTGATCGGTTTCTTTGTGAATACGTTGGCGTTGCGCATTGACTTATCGGATGAGCCGAATGTGGCTGAGTTGCTGGCTCGGGTGCGACAAGTCACACTGATGGCACAGGAGCACCAGGATTTGCCGTTTGAACAGGTGGTGGAAATCGTACAACCGCCGAGACGACTGGCGCATACACCGTTATTCCAGGTGATGTTTGCCTGGCAGAACAATGAAAATTCTGAGTGGGAATTACCGGGGTTGGCTGTATCACCGGTCGATCAAGCCTTTGATGTTGTTAAGTTTGAGCTTGAATTAAACCTATTTGAGAAGGAAGGCAGGGTTGTCGGTCATCTTGGTTATTCAACCGCCCTGTTTGATCAATCGACAATCGAACGACACATCGGATATTTGCACATGGTGCTGCAAGCAATGATCGCTGATGTTCAGCAGCGGATCGGGGAAATTGACATTCTGGCACCAGCGGAACGTAAATTGTTGCTGGAAACTTGGAACGCGACGGAAGCCGCGTACCCGGACCAACTGTGCATACATCAGTTATTTGAACAACAGGTAGAGAAAAACCCGGGTGCGATAGCATTGGTATATGAAGAACAGCTCCTGAGTTATACGGAGTTGAATGTCCATGCTAACCGGCTCGCGCATCAGCTGATTGCGTTGGGAGTGGTGCCGGATCAGCGGGTAGCGATTTGTGTGACACGTTCACCGGTAATGGTGGTGGGATTGTTGGCGGTGCTGAAAGCTGGCGGTGCTTATGTGCCGCTAGACCCTACCTATCCGGGTGAGCGTCTGGTGCATATTCTGAATGATGCTGCACCGGCTATTTTGCTGGCGGATGAAGCCGGGCGGGTTGTGTTGGGTGAAGCGGTTCTGGCGACGCTAACGGTACTTGATTTAAATATCCTGCCGGATCAGCCGGACAGTAATCCGCAGGTACCTGCATTGACTTCACGGCATCTGGCCTATGTGATTTACACTTCCGGATCTACAGGCACCCCGAAAGGGGTGATGGTCGAACATCGTGGTGTGGTTAATCTGGTATTGACACAAATTGCCCGGCTTAACATGCGTGTAACCAGCCGGATGTTACAGTTTGCTTCATTCAGCTTTGATGCCAGTGTTT
>NZ_PUJV01000035.1:0-31511 GCF_011189495.1 Photorhabdus stackebrandtii | reverse complement strand
CTTGTTCAAACAGGCAATACATCGCTTTTTTACGGAAATATTACCGGAACTGGCCGGGAACTTGTCGTGCCGTATTAATGACAACTTCCAGGTTCTGAATCCTGCATCTTCAAGTTAAGTGGGTATAGTATCTATAAATGGTTATGAAAAACCGATTTTTTTAAAACCTGTTATCTTTCTGCTTCGCTTAATTGTGTATAAACCATAATGCATTCTCCTATGGAGGTCAGATACTCACTATAGTAAATTAGCTCTTATTAGTCGAATCCGCCAATTGCATTTATTAGTTAAATGCATCATTTTAGATTTTTATTTATTATCAAACTATCTACTTTATCAAATAAATTATTTAGTTAATAAATTCAACCGTAATAATATAGGATTACAAAGTAAATATGACTCATAATCACAGCCTTACATTAGGGAATTATCTTACTTCACTTCATAAAGTATCGATTAATTTTACTCAAATACCCCATTCCACTTAGTTACACACCAATTTATGGGATGATAAATGAATATTCGACAATCAAACAGATTTTATTCACATTTTTATATCGTTCGCGCTGGACACTTTCCATCGCTACCTCTGGCAGCATTGCCAATGGCATTTTTAGCACTTCATTGGTCACATTACTAAACAGAGTATTGACAACCCAAGGCAACCGCACGAATGTTCAAATATCATCCAAACTAGAAAAGCCCGCTTGTAATACCTGTTCCAGAAAACCCATTTTCATCCAGGCTCGTTTACGTTTCATTCTGATACTTAATTGAGTGGTTTCTTTTTTTAGCCTATTTAGCGCTATCCGCCTCAAGAGCGCAATATTTTCCGGGGCGTTTTTATGAGAGATTTGGCAGGCATCTTCCCGGAAGGCGACATCCAGTATCCAATGAAGATTATTCTCGATCTGCCAGTGGCTGCGTACGGCTTGAGCAAACTGTTCTTCTGTTAACGTTGCTGAACTGATGTAGTAACGGTATTCCAGACTGGGGGATTGGCCTTTTTCTTGTCGGTATCCTACGGTCACACCAACCGTTTTTAATTCAGGCCATTCTGGGAAATGGGATGCTAATGACGTGGCATCAATAACGTGGCTTTGCCTGACTTCGATACGCCCATGTCGCTGCTCTATTTGGCCTTTTTCTCTTGTCAAGGGCAACGAGAGCGGTTGCGCCAGTGCCTCCCTGACTGCCCGGTGGAGATTTTTCTGATTGGCTTTCACACTCAACAGATAATCCGCTCCCGCATCAATAATTTCCCGGGCTATCTGGGTTTGGCATCCCATCGCATCAATGGAAATGAGTGCCCCTTTCAGTTCCAACAGCTTAATCAGTTCAGGGATGGCGGTGATTTCATTTGACTTATTTTGGGTTTTCACCTGACCAATGACGAGTTGGTTCGTGGCCGCGTAAGCACTGACCCTGTGGAGAGTCGAATAACGCGCTTCACGAGAATAAGAGCCGCGCAGGACTTTACCGTCAATCAGCACTAATTCGCCTTTGGTGAGCTGATGAACGGAGTTCATCCAATTGATAAAGCAGAGGTTAAACTGTTCAGGTTTGATGCGGGAAATAATCCGTGCAATGGTGTCGTCAACAGGAACGCCTTCCTTGAACATCCCTTGTTTAAGAAACCAGTCGTGGTGACCTTCAGTGTATTCTTGAATATCACTCCAGCCCTCAGCACCCGCGATAACAGCGCAAAGTGAGGCAAAAAGAATGTCAAATAAAGGGTAAGCCACTTTGGCGGATTGACGTGGATCTTCAATATCCGAGAAATGGTCGGTGAAACTCTCAAGATACATGGTATTGACTCCCAAAAGGGAGTATAAGATCACAGCTATTTGTCCGAATCAACTTATTTATTCGTGGTCAAAAAACGTTCGCGATCTTGCCCTGATTGACAACCCCCAACAATAACTATTCCTCACTCGTCTGGTACTTCAGTATTCTGGTTATATTGGCGATAGCTTGCCGCATACTCAGTGACGTGATTTTCGCTAAATTGAGCCAAAATACAATAGCGAAGATGCGGGAAATCATCTCAGAACGCATTGCCTGTGCATCCTTCCGTCAGATTGAGGTGCTCGGCGGTAGAGCTGCAAGAACAAAACCGTAAGTTTTTCAAATATATTCCCACAGATTCTTATAGCACCTAAAAACGGAAAGCCCGTTGCTCCATAAGCGATGAGAAGGTTTTATCTTCTCATCATTTATAACGGTGTCCGGTTTTATTTGACCGTTGCAAACTGCCAACAATTGTGAACAAAATCGGGAGTCAACCCCCTGATTGAAGGGGAGCCTATATGCGCCAATGTACGTTCGATATCTTCTTTTAGTAAACGGATCACCTCACTGACGCCTTGTTCACCAGTCGCTGCAAGGCCATACAATACTGCCCTTCCCAGCAACACCATATTTGCTCCCAGAGCCAACGCTTTAACGATATCAGATCCTCGACGGAAGCCACTATCGATCAAGACAGGTTGATACATCGCCTGTACCGTGGCACTTAACGTTTCCATTGGGGAAAGTGTGCCATCAAGCTGTCTCCCACCGTGATTGGACAGGATTACACCATCAGCCCCCAGTTCAATACATTTTTTAGCGTCCTCTGGTCGGACAAGCCCTTTCACCAGGAGCTTATGTGGCCATAAAGCTCGCAACTGTTCCAAGCTTTGCCAGTTAAAGCTAGCATCCATTTGTCGACTCATTACTGCGACCTGAACATCTACGCCTATGTTCTCCGTCATGACGAAATTCGCCAATTGAGGCATTCCGTTACATAAAAAGCGCAGCAACCAGCTTGGATGAAGGCAGCCGTCAAGCAGCACGGCGGGACGATAGCGCAAAGGCAGACAGAACTGGTTACGTATATCCCGTTCCCGATAGCCATTAACCGTAACATCAACGGTAATTACCAAAGTGGTGTAATCAGAGGCCAACGCCCGCTTCACCATCTGTTCTGCCAGTTCGGGACATACTACATAAAGCTGGAACCATTTTTCTCCATCACACTGTCTAGCCACATCTTCAATTGTCATGTTCGCCGCACTGGAGAGTATAAAAGGAATGTTCTCTTTCGCTGCCACCCGGGCAAGAATCAAGTCGCCATTTGGCCGAAAAGTGGCATTAAGCCCAGTAGGAGCAATAGCAAAAGGTGCTGACCATACCTTATTAAACAAAGTACATGAAATATCCCTTTTACTAACGTCAATTAATCGATGGGGTATAAAACGCCAGCGATCAAAAATCTGCTGATTATAGCGTAGCCCTTTTTCATCCTCCGCACCGCCCTCTAGGTAGTCAAAAATTATCTTTGGTAATTTTTTCTTCGCCAAAGTGCGGTAATCCGCCACGTTAAGTAATTTGTTGCTCATCTGATTTCTGTGCAAGGTAGTCATGTTCAGTCTGTTCAACCCGTTGCCATGTATTAAAAGATTCACTTTATGCTGTTTAAGCTGCGTCAAAGTGGGCGGTTCAGGTTCCCCCACCCAACGATTTATGGATCAAATTGAAAGCGATATGCCCTTCTTTATCAGTGACAATACTGGCTGGCTTACCTTCATTTATTCCCTCTGGGTTAATAATGCTACGGACAAGAAACAGCTCTTCTCATCTCATGAGTTTTTCCTCCGATCGGCAATAAAGCAGGACAATCGACGCACACCCTCTTCAATCAGGTCAAATTCAACATAGCTGAAAGAAAGTCTGAGTACATTGTTGTAACGATCTGAATTGGAAAATATCGCCGTTGGAACTACAATCACGCCAAACTCAGCAGCACAACGCTCAATATCCTGCATAGTCAGGTTGAAAGGTAGACTCAGGTTGAGAAAAAAGCCGCCATTAGGCATATTCCATGAGATAATGAGATCTTTTTCAGTAAAGAAACACGTCAGGCTGTGTAGTAATCGATCCCGCTTTGCCCGATAGTGTTCACTGATACTCTGCGTGATTTGCTTTAATGAACAATTGTTCTCCAGCAGGAATCCTCCCACAATAGCCTGAGCGATTTGCCCGGTATTTACGGAAATAAAGCTTTTCACACGGGTCATATCATTAATCAGCGGTATAGCCAGCTCCCCCCGTTTTACGTGAGCTCGGCAAATCAAATAACCAATACGCACCGCTGGACATAGTGTTTTGGCAAAAGTACCGATATGAATAACCACTGCTTCGTTATCCAAGGCAAGCAGTGTCGGTTGTTGGTGATGCGTATAATCAAACAGACGGTAAGGGCTATCTTCTAAAACAAACAATGCTCGTGCATAACAAAAAACTAGCAATTCCTTTCTCCGTGCCAAAGACATGGTTCTGCCACAAGGATTAGAAAAATCAGGAATAGTGTAGATGGCACGTGCACGCTTTCCTGAGGCAGCGATGCTATTGATGCTGTACTCCAATGCAGAGATAATCGGCCCCTCGCTATCGCACTCAACATACACCACGTCAATGCCTTTGATTCTGGCCGCACCGGTAATACCAATATAAGCTGGATCTGTCACCAGTAATACATCATGCGCTGGAGAGAACAGCGTATCAAGGCAGATAACCATCCCTTCCTGAGCACCATTAGTGACCAAAATCTCTTCCGGCTCCAGCGTAATTCCCTCATCAAGATATAGCTGCTTAGCGATCAATGGATTAATAATGCCGCGCGTATCGCCATACTGTCCAAGCAAGTTACCAATCTCTTGATGGCTTTTATTACGCGCTCCGGCCAGATAGTGGGAAAACAGCGCAATATACTGCGACCATTTTTCCGGCCGAGCATTAATCTCTGAGGGACGACCAGAGGCAAACGAAATCGCATTAGGATATCGCTCTATGACTTCATTGAGAAAACACATCGTGTTCAGGTCAGCGTGCTCCTGAAAAGCCAGGTCGCTTGCTTCTATTGCCAGTGGCATAAGTGTCTCCAGTTACCGTTATTAAATTTGTTGTGTCTTTTCCAACTGCCGGAACAAGTTGTTTATATTCTCTTCTTCAAATCCTTCACCATGCCTCTCAAGAAACTCAAACATCATTCCTGACTCACTGTCACGTTTGGTGAAAATCTGTTTCAAGTTACCCCCCCTAATAATCTGCGTGGAAAATTCAATGCCGTTTTCCTCTAATTCGGCTACGACTTCTTCCAAGTTTTCCACCTCAAAAGCAACATGCTGAACACCAGGCCCATACTGTTCAACGTACTGTGTCACCTGAGACTGCGATTCTGTGCCCTGTAATAGTACCAGCGTATAGCCATTTCCTTGTAAAATTGCGGATTCCATCGCGGTGGTTACGCCCTTTGTTACTCGACGTTCCACAAGGGTAAAACCAAGCATCTCTACATACATGTTCAACGCTTTATCCAGTGACACAACTGCAATAGCTAGGTGGTCAATCTTTTTATATTTCTTCGCTATCCCTGTGAGGGAAATGTGATTTTCGGTCATAATCTTTATCAGAAAGTTAAAGTTAAAGTAATCTATTCCCATGCTTAGTATCGCCGGGAACATCCAATTTAAAACGCCGAACATCCCCTCTGAACTATTAGGAGTAGGAGGATCAAACGCATCAACATCTGATAGCAATGTTTCAAGTTGTACAGCAAATTGCCACAACTTCCGCGAAAAAACAGGCCATTAACACCACGAGAAACGGAATAGCGGATTCAGTTGCTCAAGCAATCGTTCACGTATTAGCTGTTTTTTCTGCAATATACTAGCAATCACTAGGGAGCATCTTGCTAGTTCACCGAATGTAATACTCTATTCTTCATCCCAGCTTTTTGTCAGAAACCGATAAGCAAGTTTATTAATATGAATATCACAGCATCAGGTAAGTACACTGGTCAAAGCACCCCCTGAATTGAGCATAAAGACCTTTTCAAAATTAGCTTAATGTGTTAGGTACTTATACCGCATACTGCACCTGAAAAACTGAAATATACACTACACCAAACAATGGTTATTTTTCCCTAACTCTGTCTCTTTTTTGCCAACTACTCCACAAGAAATACTTATAGATGGCAAATTCGACTAATAAGTACAATTTTTCATAAGGTCTGTTGCTATAGTAGATATCTTTTCCACTACAGGAAAATGCACTTATAGCCTATAAATAACTGACTGAAACAGAAAGATGCCAGATTTCCAGCTTAAAAAGCTGGTTTTTCATAACGTTTCATTGATGTATCACTCAACTATTAGCAAAAAGTTGAAAAGAAATCAGGAAATAAACGAATATTGCCCGAAACAGGCTCATCTTCAGGGGGCTTCTCGCCGTCATTTTGCAAAGAAAGCCACAAAAATAACCCAAGAAATAAAAAAATGGGTAAAACGGTTAATTTGGCAGGATTTAAGGTTGCTGACTATCTAAAGCGATATCATAAACAGGATCTTTAGCGCCAACCGATTATTTTAGATAGAAAAAAGGCTTTATTTATGATCTGATAATTGTCGCCAAACAAAATACCGAGAGTCAGAGAATAAAGCCGATAACAATTATCTCCACAAAACTTCAGTTAATGCCATTCTTCAGTCACACTTTTCTTAAAAAAACCGCCCACCGATGTGGCTTTATGGAACGGCTTAGAAATATTGGGCCACAGTCTCTGGTTCTCAGTCTGATAGCCGCACTGAGCAAAGGAAACTGCACCTCCATCGCTGATCTGCACCGGCAATTTAACGGCATGTGTCTGAGTGAAAAACACACTGTCGCCTATAAGCCCTTCCATAATCAGTTGCGTAAAAGCGCTTTCGCCGATTTTATGAAGACGCGGGTGACGTTCGCCATGGCTCATGATTGAAAAAGCTTTGCCACCCTTACCCAAAAAATTCAGCCAGTTTGACGATATCCTCTTGCAGGATGGCAGCTCATTCAACGTTCACCCCGAGTTAGCCGGGGTTTTTCCCTGTCGCTTCAGCCCATTGAAAGCGGCGGTTGAGTGCCATATGACCCTGTCTTTGTTCAGCCAATCGCCCATCGCCATGACGGTGACCGCAGACACGGCCTCCGAGCGGGCTTATCTGCCTGCCCCTCACACCCTACGCAATAAATTGCTGCTGGCGGATGCCGGTTACGTGGATTTCGGGTACTTCGAACAACTTTCCCTGTCCGGGGGGGCATTTATCGTTCGGGGAAGCCAGTCGCTTAATCCCCTGATTGTCAGCGCCCGAAATGGACAGGGGCGACAATTACCGACACTGGCGGGCAAAAAACTCCGGGAGATTAGTCGCAAAAACAACCGTGCTGAAATACTGGATTTCACCTGTCGGCGTGGCCGATTCGAATTTCGGGTCATCCGGCGTTGGTTTGCGCAGGAAAAACGCTTTTGTTTCTGGCTCATCAATCTGCCGCCATCCCACTTTACCGCCGATGACATCATGGCGGTCTATCGCTGTCGCTGGCAGGTCGAACTGCTGTTCAGGGAACTAAAATCCCACACCCACTGGACAGGTTTTGCGACCGGCCAGAAAGCGATAGCGGAGGGGCTCATCTGGGCAAGTCTGCTGGCGTTGATAGTCTGGCAAGGCGGTTTTTGCCTTCAGTTTCCTTTCTCAAGGCCGCCAAAAATGTTGATGTCGGGTTATTGCCGATATTGGGCGCGATTATTCATCATGCCTGGTCGGAAATAGAATCCCATCTGGATTGGGCCCTGAAATATCTCGCCAAAAATGCGTTGAAGTTGCCCCAAGGAAAATCCAATAAAAATAATGGGTTAGAGGGTGTTTTCGAGAGGCTTAATACTTAAGGTTCAGTGTATGAAGCAAGCCTAAAATTCATCAAAATGAGTGTTGCAAAAACGAGGGTGACCATAGATTTACGTTCTCCCTCCCTCCTCAACCCCTAATTCTGTAAAATTATCGTAATTATGATAACTATGATTAAAGTGGCGGTATATTCTTTTTAGCTGACTTTACTGATGCCGCGCGCGATAAATTTCCCTCACTCGCGCAATAAATGAAGCAGTAATTGCGTTTCATCTATTGAAAAGTTTTTACATAACTAACCGTCATAGATATGACTGTAGTTTATCCAATTTACCCATTTTTCTCTTGAATCTGTAGTACGAGCCTGTAGGGCAACTTGATATCGAGACACAACTTACTACCAGTCGCCTCAACATAATGTTTGAGGAAAAACAGTTTCAAACCGCGACCAAGGCTTCTCCATGTCAGAAACCGTGGATTGGTAACAACTTTGGGCTCTTCATTCGCCAGTATTTGGTTGATCGTTCTTGCAATGCTTGGATTGGACCGCCTTTGCCTTGGACTCTCGATTCTTTCATGCTGTTGTGACATGAACTATTTATAGTGTCTGCGTATGGCCTGGGCAACATAGGGCTTCGTTTGATATAGAGAGGCTTGTCAGCGGCCTGAAACATACCTATCGTACATTTTTTCCTCGTAAGGCTTCAAATTCCTTCAATTCTGCATTTGCAATTTTGCGCGGAATGGTATAAAATTTTATACATCCAAATAAGGAAGGAAACTATGATAAAAATCAGGAGCGGTACTAGAGAAAGAAATTGTCTGTATTGGCCCTTCTTGTGAAGATTTGTTAGCCTTTCCTTACAGATCGCACGTAAAGACGCAGGCTATCAGTTTCATAGAATACAGCATGGAATAGATCCTGAAGACTGGAAACCCTTTTTTGGCATCGGTTCTGGTGTAAAAGAGATGCGGCTAAGAGACAGTACAGGTATTTATCGCATTATGTATGTTGTTAAATTTGATGAAGCTATTTTACATATTACATAGTTTTTAGAAGAAAACTTAACAAACGAATAAACAGGACAAGGATATCGCTAAAGTGCGATACAACGCAGTTATCCAGCATCGGGGAAATATTAAATGACCACTAAAATTGACACTGAAATTCGTAGGGTAACTCCAGCCGGACGTAATATATTTTCTGAATTAGGTTTTACTGAGCAAGAGGCTCAACAACTTCATACAACTTCTTTACAAGAAATAGAAAACACACTGCAAATTAAAGAACGGTTAATGGAAGAAATTACTTTATGGATTGTGGATGAAAAAATGAAACAAGCTGAAGTAGCAGAGATGTTACACATTTCTCGTCCAAGAGTGTCTGACGTTGTGAATAAAAAAGTAAATAAATTCACCATTGACGCATTGGTTAATATGTTAATCCGTATAGGGAAACCTGTTCAGATTACGGTGGGTTAAAGCACATATATTAACAATTCAAAATAGGAGGCACTTAGAATAGGTGCCTCTTGGTATTTCAAAATGATTCAACCTTTCGGTTCAATACCACGTGCCAGCAGCTCTTTGCGCAAAATTCGTTTTATCCATGTTGCTAAAGATGTATCACCATCTTTCTTCATTTCTGCTTCAAGCTGGAGACGAAATTCCTCTGTTAACCTCATAGGAAATTGAGGAGATCTTTTATTTTGTATTGACAAGGTATATACCCTATGATTTAATGCTACTGTATATACCAGTGTATATTCAAAGAGTTTCAAAAACAACGGAGCTTGGTAGTGTCTCACCACTAATCGGGTTTCTAACCACAACATTATTGGAGCTATGGCTAACGCTAATAGTAACATACGCACGCATTCAAAACGCTATACATTTATAACGTACCTTTCTTATCGATTGATAATCGAACCTCGCCCATTACACATGATTTTAGCATTGCATACAATTAAATAAATAAGGAAGGAAAACTATGACGAAAATCAGGAGCGGTACAGAGAAAGAAATTGCCTGGATTGGTTCTTCTTATGAAGACTTGTTAGCCTTTCCTATAGACACACGTAAAGACGCAGGCTATCAGCTTCACAGAATACAGTGTGGAATAGATCCTGAAGACTGGAAACCCTTTTCTGACATCGGTTCTGGCGTAAAAGAAATACGGCTAAGAGACAGTACAGGTATTTATCGTATTATGTATGTTGCTAAATTTG
This sequence comes from Photorhabdus stackebrandtii, assembly GCF_011189495.1. Classification (NCBI taxonomy): domain Bacteria; kingdom Pseudomonadati; phylum Pseudomonadota; class Gammaproteobacteria; order Enterobacterales; family Morganellaceae; genus Photorhabdus; species Photorhabdus stackebrandtii. Next base: position 21,580 of record NZ_PUJV01000035.1, on the reverse strand, counting down.
ATGAAGCTATTTACGTATTACATAGTTTTCAGAAGAAAACTCAACAAACGAATAAACAGGACAAGGATATCGCTAAAGTGCGATACAACGCAGTTATCCAGCAACGGAGAAATATCAAATGACCACTAAAATTGACACTGAAATTCGTAGGGCAACTCCAGCCGGACATAATATATTTTCTGAATTAGGTTTTACTGAGCAAGAAGCTCAGCAACTTCATACAACCTCTTTACGAGAAATAGAAAACACACTGCAAATCAAAGAACGGTTAATAGGAGAAATTACCCTATGGATTGTAGATGAAAAAATAAAACAAACTGATGTAGCAACAGTGTTGCACATTTCTCGTCCAAGAGTATCTGATGTTGTGAATAAAAAAGTAAATAAATTCACCATTGACGCATTGGTTAATATGTTAACCCGTATAGGGAAACCTGTTCAGATTACGGTAGGTTAAGACACGCATATTAAAGTTATTAGGATAATTTAAAATAAGAGGCACTTAGAATGGGTGCCTCTTGGTATTTCAAAATGCTTCAACCTTTCGGTTCAATACCACGTGCCAGCAGCTCTTTACGCAAAATTCGTTTTATCCATGTTGCCAAAGACGTATCACCATCTTTCTTCATTTCCGCTTCAAGCTGGAGACGAAATTCCTCTGTTAATCTCATCGGAAATTGAGGAGATCTTTTATTTGGCATTGACAAGGTATATACCCCATGATTTAATGTATATTGTATACACCAGTGTATATTCAAAGGGTTTCAAAAACAACGGAGCCCGGTAGTGTCTCACCACTAACCGGGCTTCTGACCACAACATTATTGGAGCTAATGCTATGGCTAACGCTAATAGTAACATACGCGCACATTCAAAGCCCTATATATTTATTAACGCCCGTTCTAACCGACTGATAATCAAACTTCCCCCATTACGCATGATGTCAATATTAGCTACTACTGAAATAGAAGCTTGTACTCTGCTAGCAGGCTTTCCTTTGGTATTTGCCTCATGCAAACCACTGAGGGAACTGAACCATGCTTAATACTAAGAATATTAAGAATACTGCGGACATTGAGAACTACTGCGATATCTTCTATTCCGACATGGCGAGTGTTGTATCAGTACTGGATACGGCGGATATGAGTGAACAAGATATTGAACTACTAGAAGAAGCCTGCGAAGCTAACAGTGCTGGGCTCTGTCATGGGTTACATTTTCTGGGAGATACTCTTATTACTTTTGCCGCTAATGACGTGGTAGAATTCACCCCAGAAAGTCTTTGCCAGTTAGGCCATTGTCTGGTTGCTATCAGCTCACTATTGCCGATGTTGTTTACTCTGTATCAGAAAGCCAATAAAGAAACTCAGCTACGCAACCTTTAACTCTGAAATAGTCTAAACGCTCATTATGTTAATCGTTTCCACTTGTAATCCCATGATCTACAAGTGGATGCCATCCACGTACATCTTATACTGCTTTGGAATCATCCCAGATATAGTCCGTAACGGTACGGAATTGGTTACCGTATCAGAAATAAGAATAGGGCCATTGATCCCTTATTCCGTAATTTTGGGTTTTTCGGGCCAATAAATATCTGGCGCTAAGCTAGCATCAACACGGTTTAGTAATACCCTATATTTTTTCAAAGCGGTCAACCGAGAGTTTTCCTCATCACTCGCCATCCCCAACTCTACAGCATCTTGTAACGGAGCTATCTGTTTACTTACAGTGAACATAAGTTGCTGTTTTTTATGTTCTGCTTGTTGCTGCTGTTCCTGCCTAAGTTTTATCACATCGCTTTCTGATATTATCCACTTTTCACCATCGTATTTATGATAAACGGACGGAGCACGTTCAGTAAGCACTGGATAACCCTCTTTATTACTGACAATTGACAAACCGTGTGACTGCCCTGTAAGTAATTCATTGTGTTTCTCTGCTGTTATTTCAACACATTCTTCATGGGCTTCACTATAAAAAGCGCCTTCTTTTCTGGAGAAATAAACCATTTATACCCCCCAAAATAATATATGAACAACTTTGCCTGGATTTTCATTGTTGTTGGGAGTGCCCGCTTGATATTCAAACGTCGATAATGTTGCATTACGTACTAATGTGTGACCTGTTGATGTATTGATACTCGACATGCTTGCGACATAGCCAATAAACTGATTTTTAAAAGAAATTGGATAATTGATTTTTACCCATGACTGTTGGTTTGATGCAACTTTAACCCATTGAATAATGATTCCCGTATCCCCACATTGCCACCAGCCATTTTCAGATTTTATAGCTGCATTTTGTAATGCGAGTGTACCGCTTCGCTCAGGTATTAATATATTATAACGTCGCTGATTGCTCGGATCGTTAGAATAAACATGTAACAATTTTCCTTCCGAACCATTAATTCCTACCATATACCCATCTTTCGATTTGAAACGTAGCTCAGGAAAAGGCGTTTTACTATCAATTAATAAACTACCAACGGTTGCGGTTTTATCGCTAGAAATACGCAAGAAAGTATTATCGCTCTCAGATTTAGCATAACTTCCCACATCCCCGGCATTCAATGAAATATCAGATGACAACGCTTTTCCATTCACTTTACGAATGGATGGTACTCGGCTATTAGCGTTGTTATTTGCAGCTACAGCACTTTGATTCGCCGTATTCGTCAGTGATTGCACAAATGCTGTTGTTGCAATCTGAGTATTATTAGCGTTTTTAGCAGGTGTGGGGGCGATTGGCGTTCCTGTGAAAATGGGACTGGCTTTCGGTGCATATTGAGTATGTGGGTCTTGCACCTCAGAATGTTCCCTCAACTCATTCCCATTTTGTTCTAGCTTCTGTTTAAGATAGCTTGTGCGATTGGTCAACTGTTTAGCCTGCCGATTGGAAATACCATCAGGCCCACCTAACACGGGGTCTGAGGTTTCTATCTGATACACTCCCTCTGACCACTGTGGGGTTTCCGGTAAATTAGCCATTTTAACTGCTCCCATAATTGTAACTACCGTCATAATTGACAGTATTGTTGTAACGAATTGATACAGACTGATATTCCAAGCTGGCAAGGTGGCAGCGTGCAGGCGCAAACGCGGCCAGTGTGGTACGCAGTAGCGAGGCTTGATCATTGGTAATAGGTTGTTGAAGTATGACGCGATAATCTGCCCAGGATGTTGAATCTCCATGAACATAATTACCGTTATAGCTGGCATGGCCGTCATAATTGATTTGACCAGTGCCTTCAATTAAATCAATTTCACCAAACCCAAAACGACGAATAATTTCACGAATTGACCACGGTGTGCCTTTATACCGATGCAATTCTATAGCTGATTTGATTAACGTGCGGCGAGCATTGTCTGATTCGACAAGCTCCCAGCCATCGCCAAATAGGGAGAATTGATTTGCAAGCCAATGCAACGCGCTGCTATCGACAGTATCAATGAGATAAACCATTAATTGGGTTAAATCGATATCATCAAAACGGGAGGCCAACTGACCTAATGCACGCATACTGATATCAGCTTCCAGTGGAGGTGGTAGATGTAACTTAACCATCAGCGAATCCAGTGACCACAACAGTGATACCGATACAGTTCGCCCATTCATTTTCACCTACAATCTGAAACGTAGGAGACTCCAGTACGACTTGATAGACGCCAGAAACAGACAATGTTGAGATGATTTGGCTGGGAACAATATCTTTCCCTAACGTTGTTGCTCGTTCAGCTACCCATGTTTGTATGGCCTGTTCTGCTGCTGATTGAATACCGGGTGCATTAACGCCACTGTACAAGGTCAGTTTAGCCTTGATGGTATAATCAATCTTCACGGGAGGTTTTGCATGTACAGTGTCAGTCAACGGGCGGATTTTTTCATCAGAACAAAAACTTTTCACCAGCGTTAAAATGTTTTCATCTGGCAACCCCGTCGCCAATAGTGGAAACAGTTCAACAACACCCGGAATGGGAGACCTGACTGCGACATCAACAATATTAGGGTGAGCACGCATGGCATGAAAGCGATAAGCCTGACGACTGCCCGCATTAGTAAACGATTCAGGGGCCATCTTGATTCGTACACGTAGCCTCTCGTCACTTTCCTCTGCCGAACCACCACTACTCACTATTGTGTTGGTCACTTGCAGGTCAATGTCGTCGATTTCATCCAACAATGTACTGACTTGTGCTGGTTGCCAGCTATTCCCTGATAATCCAGCATCTGTACAAGTAGCTGTGACATTAACGAAACGTGTACCTGCATTCAGAACAGCATCTGTATTAGTAGCAAAAGTAATACTGTCCGATGCATTAACACGCGTCCCCACAGGAATGAGCACATCTCGCTCTAACGCATCATCAATACTAAATTGCAGTGTTGTATGCGCCGGTTGGGCGGGTAGCCGATATACTCCGACCAATTCCCCTAAGTAGTCCAAAATGGGCGCATGGGCAAACTCGACCAGATTCTGCTTGGCGGCTTCCTGAACTTGCATTCTGGTTAGTGCTTCACGATATGCAAATAAATTGATCAGCAGGCGCTCTGCCTGTGCTGGGTACAAAGTCTTACCTACATCAGCCTCATACTTTGCAATCATTTCGGTTGTGATTTTCTCTACATCACGCTCGATAAAATCAGGTTCTGTCAGCGCCATAGCAACTCCGTAGATTGTGTAATGCCATCAACTGCTGTCCAATTCACACGCAGAGTTAGGTGTTCTCCATTGACAGTTGGTTTCACGGAGAGCAACTGGCAACGAGGTTCCCAACGTGTAATAGCATCAACAGATTCCCTGACAACGTGGGGAATCGCGCGGTCTATTGGGTAATCAATATAAAGGTGCAAGTGACTGCCGAATTCTGGTCGATGTGGATCACTACCACGTGGTGTACGTAGAATAATGAGTATTGCTTGGGCGATGTCATCCAGCCCACAGGCAATTTTGCCTGAGTTCTGGAGAGCGGGTTGCCAAAAAACAGAGTGTGAGTTCGTATTCATGGGGAACAGTATCATCCCCTGTAGGCATATCTGATATTAAAGGTGTTTAAAGAAACTAATGAGGATAATGATTTGAGTTACCACCTTCATCCATGATGCTGCCCGTTGCATGGATGTTGCCATTAACGCTGACATTGCCCTGAATGGTCGCAGCAGCTCCATTACCACCAGAGCCCGACAGTCCATTTTGGTAAGTTAATTGGCCTTTCACTAACATATTTCCGGTTACGATTGTTTCCGGCGCATCAATAGTTGCCTGATGTGTCTGAATAACAACATTGACTCCCACCGCGATCTTAATGTGCTGAATGCCGCCATTAATAGTCAGGGTGTGTGAGGTACGATCATAGTAAAAAGCTGCATCATCTGCATAAGTCATACCACGGACGTCTTTATTGTTAGCTGACGGTTTATCAACACTGGAATAGACAGCACCTAAAATAACACCATCTTCACCATTGGCATCCAATAGCACTTCAACCTGTTCCCCAACATCGGGCAACCAATAGTCTTTGTTATTCTGGGTATTGCGCTGCAACACATTCAGCCAGTTAGTACGCATATTATCGCATTCAGGCAATCGCACGCGGGCACGAACAGTAGCAGGATCTACGGCGCTAATTGTGCCGACTTGACGAGTTACACTGCTCATTTGGATTTCTCCTTGATGATCGTGTCGGAAGAACCATCGGGCTTATATACAACCCATTTATGAGTCTTACCCTTTTTACCTTTCTCGGATTTACCCGATGTAACAGGGCCACGAGCAATCTCAAGCTCGGTCATATATCCGCTGTTGCGATCAAAAGAGTGGTGAGCTGAAGTAATTAACCATTGCCCAGATAACTTGCCAAATTCAATCAACTCAATTTTATTTCCGGCGGTTAACTGAGGGGCTCCCATCAATGAAAGTGAGCCGTGCTGCTGGTACTCATTATGTGAATCCAGTGCTGATTTGGCCTTTATTTCAGCGCTATCCTTGTTAGCAGCTCGGCTGTTCACTTTTAAGGTATCTGCGCTGGTTTCTTGACCGCTACTCTTGCCTTTTGAATTGGACTGATTACTTGCACTGGTCGTGCCATCAGCTTCATAGACAATCAATTTTTTATCATCAGCCTTTTGATGTTTCACTTTAGCTTTTTTATAGACTTTATTAATTGTGTCCCGCAGTGAAAATTGGGCAACATCGCGAGGGTGTAATTTTTTTATCGGTTCTTGGCTGCGCAAAGTGGCTAAGTGGGAGAAAATTAGCTGTTCACTGACAACCTTAACGGCATAACCATATTCACTGGTCAGTCGTTTCAGGAACGCCACATCGGTTTCCGAATATTGCGTCACCCTGTCAATCTCGATGATTTCGATACTGCCGATCAGCTTTAACTGATGTTTCTTGGCGATGCGATTAGCAATAGCTGCTAGAGTTGTATTCTCAAATCCACGGTTAGATTTGGTACGCAATGCTGTATTGATAGACGTTGCTACACCTCGAACAGATACAATAGAAGGAGGGATGCTGACTTCAATTTCATCAATATAGAATGAGCCACAATTCAGTAACCGTTCGCCGAAATAGCCCAACTTCAATGTCAACGTATCACCTTTGCCCGGATACCATTTATCCAGCCAGCGACCATCAGTATCATCCAACTCTACCTCTATTTCATCGGATTCGCTTTTGATGTTGTCGGTATAGCTGACACGAGTGACATAAGGAGTGATGTCATTTGTGATATCTTTTTGCAAATATCGTAACGTGAATGTCGGACTTAAAACCTCTGAGACACCCGTTATAGATGGTGTTTGCTTGGAATCTATTATCTCAGCCACGGTGGTGTATCCTCTTCAGTTACTACATTATTGTCAGCGTCAATGATAGGGATCAACAATACGATCCCAGATGGCAATACAGGTGTAACTGCAACGTGTGGATTGGCAGCAATTATGCGAGCGTAACCTAAAGGGTCACCATAATAATGGTGAGCCAATAAATCCCATCTATCTCCCTCTTTCGTTATGTGTTCAAGAAACATGATCAAAGAGTCCTTGTGGTAATTTGCGCTGCCATCTTACTGAGCGCGGGTGATATTGATGTAAATGTTGAACTTGCTGATTCAAGTTGAGTTGATACAGAATCCAATGCAGCCGCGATATTACGGCTATCTGCACGGCTTAATGACAATTGAGCATTGTTAACAAATGTTGCTGCTTGTCCCGTTGCTCTGGTCAATTGAATCGCATCTGGCAATGAATTACCGAGTGATTGAAACGCCGGATAGCTTTTCCCTAATGGACCAGCAATATTGTTGAGTCCGGTAAGAAGACTTGGTACGCGGGTTAACGCTACGGTCGGTTTGTCTTTCATCTTCTGTGCAATACGTACCGCACTGATAGTCGTTTGCAGTGCTGACTGTGCTTGTTTGACATAATTCACGCCATCCCTGACTTTTTTAGCCATACCTGATGGTTTCGGTATTACATTAGACAACGCCTTTGTATTCAGGACATGAGATTTAATGGCAGGCGGTTTCAGCGGTTTTTTAGGATCACCGATATATTCAAGTAATGTCACCGAGGCATTGAGGGCAAATATATTACCTACTGAATCCGTTTGTTCACTGGTAGCTGTCACATCAGTAATAACAAACCAGCCACGGTAATCACCATTTCCGAATACTAGCGCGAGTGCTTGATGCTTCCGCATTGCTTCACGTAACCGATTCAATTCAACATCCGGCGCACAATAATGTTGATGAAAGACCAGACTAATTTGAATTTCATCCAGTTTTTCCCCCACGAACTGCAAGCCGGGTTTACCTTGAATTCGTGCATGTTCGGCATAATTAACACCAAAAGTTACATCAAAACCATCCCAATATGTGATCAGCTCAAATTCAATATCACCTAATACCGCAAACATTATCCGTATCTCCGGCGTTCTCTCTGAATGACAATACGCTCCAGCAGTTTCTCTAATTCACGCACACTCAGGTTTAAGGCTTTATTAATATCGGATGTAGCCGTTTGCAGTTTACCGCCAATATATATTTGCGGTGCGAAAGAGATAGAAAAACCATTATTGCTGTTGCTGATATCTTTATAACCTGTTCGTCTGGCTGGATTGCCCAACATCATCTCAGGAGGTGAGATTTGTGGGACATCAGGCGTCATTACCTCTGCCAGACGTTGAGTGGCACGAGCAGCCAACGGCGTAGTACGATCAACACCAACAACCACACCTTGCACAATATTATCGCCAAATCCCATAAATACCTGACTGGGGGATTGAATACCTAACGCTTCTTTAAACCAGCTAGAAACTTTGCCGCCAAAGTTTTTAATGATGTCCTTAGCCGTAGTCAGCATATTAGAAATACCATTAACCAACCCATTAACGATATTTTTACCAAAGTCAGTAAAATTATTGGGCATACCAATGCCAAACCATTTCATAACGCCAGCAAATGTTTTATAAAACAACCCCAATGGCGACCAGTTTAAAATTAATTTACTGACCTCAAATATTCCGCCATCAAACGCATTAGTAATGTCATTCCATCGAGCTGTAAACCAACCTTTGACGTTAGACCAAATATTTTTGATTCCCTGCCATCCCATTTGGAAAGCGAATTTTACTAAGACCCAAAGCCGTTTAAAGAAATTACTGATGGGCTTCCAATAGCGATAGATAAGATAAGCGGCCACTGCAATACCGGCGATGATCAATCCGATAGGATTCATTAATAGTACGCGTCCAATCCACAAAATAGCTCTGCCAGCTAACATCAAGCCCTTATAGAGAGCACTACCGAGGATTCTGCCCAACCAGAGAGCAGCTCCGGCTATTTTCCGCAAGATGTTTGCAATGACACCGAATTTGCCACCACTACCGATAGCCATTCTAAGCAGTAACCACCGTGTGCGTATTAACATTGCGCCTTTCCAAATATCAGTTATAGGGGAAAGCAAAAGATTAAGACCTAATCTTACACCGATTGAAGCGGCTTTGAGTGCTAGGAACCCACCAACCAGCATGACAACATTACTGATGAGTTCAGGATTAGCGGCCAGCCATTTTCCGGTCTTGTCCATCAATGGAATAAAGGTTTCGGCTAACTGTATTAATGCTGGACGCAGCGACTGACCAATGCTAATAGCCGAATCATTAAATCCAATTTGAGTACGCCGCCATTGCGCTTCTAAGGTATCGTTCTGTTTATCAAAATCGGTATCAACAGATTTTTGTGCCGAATCAGTCCCCATGCCTGTTTTGATACGCTGATAATCTCCCCAACGTTGCCGCATGGCCAAGAGATGGTTGACTGTCTGTACGTCGGTGAAAATAGAGGATAGCCCGAAGGATTCCATGAGCATACGCTGTGCATCTTCATCACCTCTGGCTCCCGCTTTTTTCCACTCTTTCATGAGATCGGCTCCTTTACTCTTGATAAAGCGGTCTGCGATCATGATTGAGGCTTCATATTGTGAGTACCCCGAAGAAACATATCTGCTCATTGAGGTTTGATAATCGACGTCAGCTTCAGCGTATCTTTTGGCAATATCACCACGTCCCATTGAAGCTAGCCAGTTCCTCATATTGGTAGCTGCTTCACCTTCCGTTCCTGCACCTTCACGACCAACTTCCAAGCTGGCAATAATCTGTGAAACTGCCTCCTGACCGTATATTCCCTTACCAGCAAATTGCTGCGCCATTTCTGGAAAGTATTGGGCGAGATCTTTTAATTCAAAACGGCCCGATTTAGCACCGAAAACGGCTCGGTTAAAGGCTTCTTTTAGCGCTTGATCACCTTCAACTTTCAGGGACTCAAAGGATAGAGCCATTTTGGCTAAGTCATTAATATTAGCTTTGGATGCCGTGGCGACGCGGCCCAATAATCCACTCATATCGGTCGATTTCATGGGAGATTTTCCGGCGGCAACCAATGTACCAACACCTTCCAGCAGGGTTTCTTGTAATTGGTTTGTTTGCTTGGCGTTCTGGCGTAAGATGATTCCGATTTTTTGTTCTTCTTTCGGAGACAGATCACCAGTGACAGCAATATCTCGCAATCCTGATTCAAAAGAGGCGTATTTTGTTACCGATTTCATAACAGGAGAAGATATCGTGCGAGTTAATGCATAGGTTTCGGCTCCCTGTGCATATAGCGCCATACGATTCACTTTGGCTGCATCACTCATGATAGCAGCAGACTGTAAGCGCTGTTGCTGACGGTTCAACTGCTCCAGCGTTCGACTGATGCGTTGTAGATCCGCATTCAAACGCTGGACACTGCGGGAACCAAGTTGACCGTAACGTTCAATAGCACGGTTTAATGCCTGCTGTCGGTTCTCCAGTTGGCGAGTCGTTTCTCCCAGTGTTCCTAGAGTACGGCGTGTACCAGACATAGCAGAACTGAACGCACCACTAATGGCCCCACCAATAATGACACCAATGGAAAATTCTGTTGACACGAATTAAGCTCTCATTAAATGGGAAATAAAATAAAAAATTCACTTCCAGTATTCCAGACATTATTAGTAGCAATATTTGTCTGCATCAATTAACCGTCTCCATTCTCGCGTTTGATTTGGGTGTTGGCCTCATCCAGCCAACATTCAAATTCATCCAGTGCCAGATTATCAATCTCGCTCGGCTGGAACCGGAACCATCGTGCCAACATCGCCGATGCTTGCCACACTATTTTTATTTCCCTGATCCAATCCGATGACTTGCTGAAATCGTTGCTGTAATGCCAGATAATCAGCGACATCCATCTGTTCGATATCTTCTGGTAACAATCCTGTCGAACGTGCTATCAAAATATCATCCCAGTCAGTAGGATTTTCGCTAGCTCGCCGGGCAGCCTTGATATCTTTAACTTTCAAACGTGATAACTGAAGCTCTTCAATGCGAACGCCAGCAGCCGTGGTATAGGGAAATTGAAGATGGTAAGTCGTAGTTGACATGATGATACTCCTCTGTAAGTTTCATTCAGTATCATTCATGTATGGAAACGGAGATATTAAAGGGGATTAAAGAAGAAAGGGGCTGATGCCCCTGTCATTAGTGAGTGCGAAAGCCTTTACAGTTACAGAAAAAATCTATCAGATATTCTTTCCCTTTCTCTGCACCGATATCGGAAAACCAACCTTCCGGTGGAATCCACCTATTAATCAAGTCGGCGAGCTTTCTGGCTTTGGAACGAGAGCAGTCAATGGGATCATTGGTTTTCTGAGTAGAAAACAAAGTCTCCACACCTGGAATGTTTAAGACAGCAAACCATGTACCATTAGGTAATCCAAGACTGGGAATATTCTGGTCTTTATCCACTAATTCTACCGTCATTATTTAGTTTAACCTCCGATATTGATGCGATAATCGGTCAATTGATCAACGCCGCCAACACGGAAGATATTGGCCAAATAATCCAGTTCTAGCAATTCTTCACCATCCAGCACCTGTTTAATATAGGTACAGGTAAAGCTACTGGAAAAATCAGCATTTTCATGTTGTTTAAATGTGCCCAGCGGATTCTTCTTAAATAAGATGGTCAGATACGTCACCAATGGCACTTCATCAATGCGCCCCTGTGAACTGAATTTCTGGACGTTGGAACGGCACTGTAATGCCAGAGACTTATAGGGATTGGCAGCGGATAACATAGCGTCACGGTAGAAACTGTTCCATTTGATCTCGCCTTCCAGCTTATCGAAGCCTGCCGGTAATTCCACCTTACCGACCATCCCCAGCGCCTTATGCTCCTGCGTAGTCATGGAAACGTCTGGCAGTTTCACTTCCTCCGCCCGTCCCAACAGGTTATTGCCGTCAATATAAATATTGGCATTGGTGATGCGGTTAATTTCTATTTTTCCAGCCATTAATTATTCCCCTTTAAATTCAGCAAATATTCAGAGGTAATTTCGGTCTCAAATGTCAGCCGTTCCAGTGGTGGTGGCGGTGTGTACTTATAACTGAGTAACAGATGACCTGATGCCAGCTCTGTTTCTTCGTTATGGGTCGGATCAAACCAGCATTTGAATCCTAACAAAGCACCATCAGCAATCAATTTACGACCATAGGCATTCACAGATTCTGTCAGGGCATCTACCAGAGCCGGCGTGATCGGCATATCAATATATTGCTGACTGAAGTAACGCAGGGATTCATTAATCACGTCTCCTGTTCTGCGCACGTTCTCGAAGTTACGCATGTGTGTCACAGTTGGCCACGCGGCGGTACGGTTGCCCCATAAGCGCAAACCAGAGCCATAATTATTGAACACTGTAGTAATCCCTTGTTCATTGAGCTGGTTCACTTCACTTTGTGGATCGTCAATCATGGCGGATAGCTGACGCTCAATCCCGGTGATCCCCCTAATTTCTTGATTGGAGGATGACCACCAAAAACCTTTGTCTGCATCAATCTTGGCACGCAGCCCTGCTGCACGAGATGACAATGGTTCCAAGCGCTCGCTATTGCTTTCTGAATCATAGACTTTGACGTGTGGGTAACACAGTCGGACACGATCAGAACTGGTATTAAAATTGATTGTGCCAGACGGGCCTCGGCCACTGATAGCCTGAGCAAAAGTGGTACCTATCGGGGCATCAATATAAGTCATGGCACCCAATTTAGTTGCAAGGGCAATCAGTTCTGTCGCCACACTTAGCTGGGTACAGTAAACAGGAGCCAGCAAGATCTTGGCAAAGAATCCATACAGGTTATAAGTATCATTCAGCAACTTCATACCTGTACGGTTACCCGCTGCACTGATGCTGCCAATAATGTCAGCGGGTGTTACCAACGTGGGATCGGTAAAGTCATAACTGGCCATTACGGTTGTACCAGCAATGATGTTTTTACCGATGTTCTTGAGCCTACCTGTTTGAACATCCAGAGAATAATCTTGTCCTTCTATATAAGGCGCACTATCAGAGTTGGCTTTTAGCAAGACATTACTGACCACGGGGTTAGCCAGTTTTGCTGTTCCTGTGGTTTTATCAAAGATAATACTTTCATTGGCAACATTGGCTTTATGCACTTCAGGATCAAGAACGTTAATGATCAGCACAGTTCCCGCACCATGATCATAAATAGCATCCAGTGCTTGTGGGATGGTAAAACCATTCATTTGAGCACCAAATTGAGCTGTATCTTTTTCTGACAGACAAAGTGTCACTGCGTTTACTGGCCCTATCGGTGCAGTACCAATTAAGCCGATCACGGCGGATTTCACTGTCTTGACCGGACGGGAGCCTTGTTCGACTTCGATAGTTTCGACGCCATGTAAATAATTAGTGGCCATCAGTGGCCCCCCTCAGACTTTTCTTTTTTCTTCAGGATACTTTTTTGCTGTTCTGACAGTGGATGAAGATATTGCAGCGCGATCAATGTCTTCACATAATCATGCTGTTCCGGTAAATCAACAGTTTTTTCTGACCAGAGCAAGACTTCTGTGCCATCAGCTAAAGTGACGCCGCTTGCTGGGCCTGTATAGAGGTATTTCATTGTTTAGTTTCCTCATAATTGATTTGGGCTAACGGCGGGCCATCCGGTGACTCACTATCTTCGATAAATACACTTTCAGTCGCAAAATCCAGCGTGTATTGCCACAAGCCAGCTATCTCACCGAGAAATGTATCCCGTACCAGCCAACATTTACGTTGGCAGTTCGGTGGTTGGAATCCACCGAGAACCCGGCGTACATCATCCAGTGTGGCAACGGCTCCGTGACGTCCATTAAGTTGACGAAAAACGATAGTGGCATTGAGCATGACAGTTTGTGTCTGCAATACTGCCCCAACATCTTCAGGCTTATCAAAGCGAGAGCCGGGATAGCTGATTAAAATGGCTCCCACGGGATGGTTCAGCCTGAATTCAGTCGGCCTTTCAGGGAAATACTCCACCTGTAAGCTAGGTAGCTTTTCTTTTAACCTCATGACGATGGCATCAATGATCGGCGAAACATCCATTAGTATTTCTCCAACATCCCTTGACTTCCCCCAAAGGTGGGATGACGCGCTCGAACACGAAACTCTCCCGGCTCAGGAGCATCTTTTCCTGTGGAAAGCAGGCCCAGTGTCAGTTTGGCATCACGAATGTCAGCCAGTTGGCGCAAAACAATTTTGTAATCATCTATCACGGCTTCAGGAACAGAGCCTTCTGGACGGCGGGCATACAACCGATAGCGTGTTAACGTAATAGCAGCATCGCGTAATACCGTGGGAACCTCCGCCAGAGGCAGGATGTAACGCCCGCGTAAATGGGCATCAATAAGTTCATCGGCATAGCGAATGACACTGTTAACCACAGTTTCATTGATCGTCTGGGCATTAGGTTCTTCGTTAGACAGCCATATCAATGATTGCGTTGGTATCTGTCCTTGCAGATCTGCCAATGAGCAATACATGTCATACACCACGTAAGATGCGAATAACATTGCCAGCAGCCGTGGCCTCATCCAGCGCAAATCCGATAGATGTTCCGGCAGCATTCTCCGCAGAACTTAGTGGTACTGCGCAAGCATTCTTATCCGACTGTACGACTTGCCCACGAGCTATTGGCCCACCTGCTTCAACAGCAATAATACCCAAGACATTGACTGGAATAACATCACCTGCTTTCGCATCCATTTCCGCTATACCAAGTGCAACGGCTCCAGCCTGACAAGGGGCATTATCGGCACCCACCAAACGATGCTGTACGATATTAGCCGTGGCGATGATGGTCGTGGTCAATACGGGTTGTTGTGTTACTGCCATGATTGTTCCTCTTACTTCACAATATTGGTAATCAGATAGCCAGCATCACCTCCAACAACCGCAACTTTATAAATATCGGTATAACGGCAGTAATTCACCTTGCCGCCAACACCCGGATATTTATCCGCTACAGGCATTCCTTTGCGGCGAAACATATAACCAAATGAAGGCTCATACTCATCGGCGCTTTCTGCTCCTGCCTGCGGAAGTGATACGTAATGCAACATCAAATTATCAGCCCAGATATCAACGGGATTTTCTTTAATGCTTGGGGTAGAAACTGGTTCACCAACGACAACGTTCTGGATTTGGAAAAGATCTTTGAGTATTTCTATTGTGATACGTTTACGTTCGTTGGCTCCAATAGCTGCCTGAATTTCAGGATGAAACTTCAACAGTGACATCACGCTAGCCCCCATAGTCATGAGGTTTGGACGTACACCAATGGCAGTACGAACAACATCAATTCCAGCTTCAATGACTTTGATTGGACTACCTTTGCCGCCAACCCAACGTTCATTAACTGTCAGACTCTTCACTGAGTCACTGAGGTAAACCGCAGGGTCTTGTGCCAATCGAGCTGCATACAGTTCGCGTTTGAGATTCACGCCATTGGTGGAACGACGGATTGCCTTTGCTTCTTCATTAAATAAAGATTCTGATTTCTCGCGATAATCAACAGGTGTAGCTAGATCATGCTCGTTGAGCACGATATCTAACGAAGAACCTTTCTCACGGATCAAAACGTTACTGTTGGCACCAACAGCACGCTTGGTGTCATATTCCACAAAAGCACTTTTACCAAATGTCGGCACACTAGCACCTTCTTTCTCCATTTCGACGACAGGGAAAAGATGTTCGCCAATGAATGCCGCATTTTTATAACCACGTGCAACACTGGTTAGCACAGGGTCAACAATACGTTTGCCTTTCAAATAATCAGACATTTATCTCTCCTTAATAGTTACGGTCGCAGTGTTACAGACAGCGGGCAACGGCTATGTCGTAACTGATACCTTCTTTCTTCGCCAGAGCGACGGCTTTTTGATGCAGCGCCAGACGCTCAGGATCTGCATCAGAAAACTCAGCAATATCTGATGACGTGTTTTGGTCAACCCGGTCTTTTGTTGCATGTTCGCCAAAATCAATAACCGGCTGGGCAGAACTCAGCAGATCTTTAAACGCGGTAGCCAGTGGCTTTTTCACATCACCTTCAGCAAACTCGACAGGGGAATCTCCTTGAGTTACAGCGTCCAGCAAGGCGACCACGACAGATTGGGCAGCAGGCGCCAATTTGCCGTCTGCGACCAGCTTTTCGGCAAATGCCACGTTTCCGGCCTGTTGCTCAGTTTGTTTGCGCTTTGCGTCGGCAGCATCACGGGCAACAAGCTGTTCTTTCAGGCGGGTGTTTTCATCTTTGAGCGCCTTTTTTTCTTCATTTGTCACGATGTTTTCCTCACGTTGATGTGTGTTATTGGGTTCATGAAAGGAAGGAGCAGACTGAGTCGTGCTATAAGCTTCTTCACGTAATGAATCCACCTGCCAAGAAGGAAGCGCTTTGTCTGCTTCGTCCATACCGAATTTACTGATCAAAAATTCTCGCAGACGCCCCCAAAGTGAAGCGTTGGTGATGTCACTCCAATCAGAGAACTCCACGACACCATGTTCTTGCTCGCTGAATTCAACCTGTTTCAGTCCTTTAATGGCGGGTGGCTGTGCGCCCAAAAAGCCGACATGACGCAAATAGAGCACACCGGGTTTAGGGTTGTTTGGGGAATCAGGTAAATAGAAAGAAGCAGAAATTTTTTTATAGCGGCCTGCATTGACCAGTTCAGCGAACTGAACATCAACCTGTTGAGGCTCTGCAATCAAGTCATCACTGGAAGACGTCAGCGATTTAACCCAACCATAGGCGGGTAAATTGTCTTTTGGATGACCAATCACAATCGGTGCTTCATGCAACGATGAGTCATAAGCCTTTGCACAAGCTTGCAAATCTGCAGGGCTGAACGGCAATTGTTTGCCATTCATATCGGTATGTGTACCGGATTTGAAAATGTGAAGTGACTTCATTTCACTGCCTCTATTACGTTAATAGAGGCAGTTTCTCCACGATCAGAAAAAACGACTTTTAATCTGCTTTAGAAAAAACTTGGGAAGGAAATAAGAAAGTGGAACTGCATGCAATTAGATATCGAAAATTTGAGTCTGTAAACGCTTTATAAAGTCTTTTACGAATGACAATGATTAAATCACCCGCATAGGGAGGAAAAGTTTAACGATGCGCCGCTGATTCAAGATGTCGTTGAATGGTGCTTAATACAGCTCTTGCTGCATCTGGTGATAATTCGCCTTGTTCTGTTACGGGCAGATAAGGCCGGGCTGGTAGCAATAAAGATTGATTGCGGCCAGTTTTACCTCCCAATTGATGAATACGTCCGTAGACTAAGTTTGTACCGACAACTGCCGTATGGGAATCATAGTGGGTACTGACTGAACTCATCAAACGAGCAGTTTTTTGCAGCGTTTGACCACCACGTTCCTTTGCAGCTACAGAGGGTATCCATGCCGGGCGCCCTTCAGCTTCAAAGTTAAAGGCGGTTTCTGCTGACAATGTCCCAGCAATTTTACGCATGGCAGGTGTCAGATCATTAGCAGCCAATTCTAATGCCCGTAATCCACGTCTTAGGTCTTCATCATTAATGGTGATAGTAAGATTACTCATTCTGTCCTCTCAGTTCGCGGCGGGCCAGTCCAGAGAGCTCTCCCTGATATCTGGTCAAATCGGGACGATATGCTGCCCCCGGCGAATATGACCAACCTACATCAGTCGCCACTTTTGTTATACCTGTGTTGAATGTAGCAACGGGCTGCATCTCACCTGTTTTTTGTGAAACCAATTTCAACTCCCAGCCCATTGCTTTACCTGAATTCATAACTTTCATCCCTCTGACACGAACGTCATCATGACTGAGAGCAATCACACTGCAACGGCAACACCAACCATTAGGAGGATAGAAAGCTTGCCAAAATGGGTCATCAGAGCGAAATACCAAACCATGCAATGCGAGATGGCTCTTACGTGTATGGTTATCGTTGATCCCTGTATACATCCAGTACGGTCGGTCATCAACATTTTCCATTTGTTCGGCCCAACGGCCTGCACTGTACAGCACTGACATATTGGTACGAAAGATAGTACCAAGACGCCACGGGCTACCTTGCTGAACAGTGACACGTTCCCCTGTAACTGGGTCATCGGTTTCTTTCGTTCCCCACCACCCCTTACGTCTTAATGTTGGCTCCAGCTCCTGACGAAACCAACGATCAGTCTTGCCTTCATCCAGTGCCTGTTGTAGCGCCTGGCGAATATCTTCCAGAATATCCAGACGCGTGGCTTTCGCCACCGTGAATGCATGGGAATGAGTCTCTTGCCAAAGTTCTTCCCAATCCCACGTTATCTTGTAGCCCTTAGATTGCAGATAACCAATGGCTCGCTTGGGAGGTAATGTCATGCAATACGCCAGTTCAGGCGTGGTTATGCTCATGCAAGCGTCCCCAAACGTTAGACACAAACAAAACCCGCGCTAGCCGCTCTTGCAAGCCATGTGCGTCCATTTGTGGATAAAGCTCGGCTAACTCTCCTATAAGATCGCTGGGATTAGCACCGTTTTGAACACGATGGAATAAAGGAGCCAGTAGAGATTTCAACGATTCATTCAATGATCCTTCATTCATCAAAATATCCAACGCTTCATCTAAGGTGTCCTGTGCTGCTAAATCTGCGTTAACAGCTTCAGAAAACGCCAGTGGGAGTGGTGGAATAGGCGTGGTTGACAGGGTTGTTTCATCAATATCCCCATCCTGCAATTGATATTCGCGTTTCCAGTATTGAGGAGTAAATTTGACACCAGCCTGACTCAACTTAACGTCACGATTAGCCTGTGTTTCATCAACCGACCGCTGTTCCCAAAGACGATAGACCGGACATTCAACGTTACCGAAGTTCAATTCTACGACCCAGCGTATAGCCTGATTAATGGCGCTGGTGATAACGTCAACATCAGCATCACGAATATCATCCGTTACCTCCAATCCTGCTTGTGCAGAGGCTTTATTGCTGTTTGCTTCGGTCGTTTGGTTTTGTCCCAGTAACGCGATGGAGATCTCACTGCGAACAACGGTAATTAAGTTCTGATAAATATCACTGCTGTCTGATTTACCTGCTGCCTCTTTAATCTCAACGGAGGAATCATCAGGAATGGCGGCAACTGCATCATCAATCATTGCTTCCATCGAATCCAATAACAGATCAATTTCACTTTGTGGCGTACCTCGTGGATGCTTTCCAATTACCCACGGTGAACCATACTTCTCGGCAAAGCGTACCCAAAACTTCATGCCGCCTTTCTTAAAGGTAACGGGCCAGAAGCACATTGATAAGTCTGGAAATCCGTAAGGGTTGTCATAAGTGGCGTCTTGACGTGGCGTTACAAATTTATAGAGAGGAACCCGTTCTCCCTCAACGCCTGCATCACGAGCACGAAAACGCAGTTGGTTATCACGGTCATAGTGGAACCAGTCAGGTGGCTTGCTAACGATATCCGTCACTGACCATGATTGATGCTGACTCCACATCAATTCACAAGGCTGATAACCGTACAGAACCGCTTCATGCATTTCGCCAATGATGCGTGACATATCCAAATCCGCAAGCATGTCACGAATAAAGTTAAAGACTCGCACAGGGGCATTACTACGTTCTACACCACGTTCTAGTGCTTTCACTCCGGCCTTGCGGCGGCGAATACATCCACCAACCAAAGGATCAGTACGTAATTCACGATAGATACGAATATCCCGCCCTTGAGCTTTGAGAATAGGATCAGGGTTAGGTAGATATGTCCCCAGACTGTAGAAGTCAATGGAACGGCTACGCGATGCAATTTGTTCAGTGAACGACTGCTTTGATTCGGAAAAGTTAATAAATTCTGTTGGTGAAACCCAGATACCACGAGACATTAGTATCCCTCCAGCATACGTGCAGACTGACGGCGTCGGCGGGAACTTGCCTTCACCGGACCTTTGTTAATTTCACGGCTGGCGAAGTACGCCAAAGCAAGGGCTATTGCTGCATCACCGTGGCGCTTGCCGCCATCCGCTTTTGCTTTTGAGCGCTGATCAGGTACACGGGGAATACCGTTAATGACCTGTACTGCCCTCAGATCATCCAAAGTGTCTTCATCCTTTGGCAGCGCCTCCAGATTGCCGTCTTCCAGCGCAGCCTTCACCGGGGGCATATTGTCACGGTACCAACCTTCGGTGGGCATGACTTGCTGCACACGGCTGGCGCCATATTTTTGCATGGCATATTCGGCCAGATAAGCACCGTTACCACGGGCATCAAAGGCTGCACCCAGCAAATTAGGAAGTCCATCCATTAAATACCAAGTGATTTGCTCTTGTTGTTTGAATGGCACGTTGCGCAGTTCCAACACGAAAGGCACTTTGTGTACCAGACTTTTTTGTTGCAGCAATGGATAATCCACGGACAAATCGCTACTGCGGCCAAAATCGCGTCCCAGAAATGAACGAGCATCAGAAGGTAATGCATCTAGCAACGGCTTCAGGTTGGCTTTTAGCCACTCTTCGGTATCTGTGCGGCGTATTTCATCGGATTTAAGCTCATATCCTTTCGGGCAAGTCAGTCGCAGCACTGGCGTATCGGGAGACATCCGAGATTCAATCAAAGCGCGGGACAACCAGACTCCGCCACCATTAGCAGGAATACAGTCCAATTCTTCTGATGCCCCAGCTCCGTAGAACTTGTACACCGACATCATCCACCGTTGTTCAGCCTCTTGTGACCATTCACGTCTGGTACGTAAGCAGACACGGTGAAATAGTCCTTCAGCTACAGCCTCCTTAAAGGTAATACGGTGGATAACACCGTCCCTGCGTCCTGCCCGGATATCGTTCAGCAACTCATTAAACAAGTTGCTGTCTCCGTTATGGGTAGAGATCACTCGCACTTTGCCGCCCCAGATAAGCATGGCTAGTGCCGCTTTCAGTAATTCATCGAGCTGTTCGTGGAAAGCAGCTTCATCAATGACAATGATCCCCTGACGGCCACGCAAGTTAGACGGACGGCTAGAAAGCGCCACTACACGGAATCCAGAGTCTGGAAATTTGATAGTGAAAGTTTTGATGTGCTTATCATCTTCGTCTTCTTCCCAGAACCCTTCTTCAATTTCACTGGCCGCATAGTTGAAAACACGAGCCCACATTGCACAGGCTTGAATATATTCAATGGTCATATCTTGGTTATAGGCGATGTAATACACACTCATACCACCCGCGGCGGCAGAAGATGCAGCGAGGAGTACATTATCTGACGCTTCAGCCCAAGTAATTCCCGTTCGACGACTCTTCTCATTGACTTTAAAAGGAGACGAATCAGCCACCCATCGTTGCTGGTATGGCAATAAGACGACAGGTGCTGCTATTGAGGAAGTATCTGGCAGAACAGGTGCAAGCTGACTCATGTAGCAATTCCCAATATTTCCCGACGTAATGCAGCAACTGCTTCGGCAGATAATCCACCTTTGCGTGCAATTTTCTCTGCATTACTTGCAGCAGCTTCAGTCCGTGCCCGGACTTCAGATTGGAATTTTTTCAGATTCACACTAGGGGCTGTTGACGTTTTGAGAGGAATTACGGAACAGCATGATGATGGGGTATAATTGCTTTCGCCAAAAAACGACTCTACCTCACCATCATGCCAAGAACTATGTTAACAGATGAAGTATGGAAT